>NZ_CALFIG010000306.1 GCF_937876455.1 uncultured Flavobacterium sp. | reverse complement strand
TGCTAGGAATAAGGATAGCATATGCCTGCTCACCAAACAAACACCCCAAAGTAACCTACTGTATAGGATATATATATGTTAGTAGTGGTTTCAAATTAACTTTTTAGGAGAGTCAGAATGGTTGAAATTTTTGATGATGATTATATTAAGGATTTAATGAATAAATGTTTAGCAACGGTTTCGGATAATTACAATCAAGAACATAGACATTATCACAATTTAACGCATATTGAAAATATGTTTCATGAAGTATCAAACTTAGATTTTGAATTAAATCAAAATGAATTAATAGTTTTGTGTTTAGCTACGATTTTTCACGATGCAGTTTATGACACACAACAACCAGATAGGGATAATGTATTACAGAGTATTAAATTTTTTGAAACCACTATTTCTGATTTAAAAATAGTAGAACAACTTCAGGAAATTAACCCACAAATAATTCCATTAGTACGTAACTTTATAGGCAGTACAATAGGGCACAACCATAATGCTTACTCAATTGAAATTGTTGTAGAAGGATTTAATTAACCTACAAATTGACAAATTGAGAAGTTTATTCCTAGACCTTGACTTAGCAATATTAGCATCAGAAAAATATTCTGAATATGCGGCTAATATCAGGAAGGAATACGAACATGTTCCTAAAGCAGAATATCGTGATGCTAGAGTGAAGATACTCGAAAGTTTCCTACAAAAAGCAGAAAATAATGAGCTATTTAAAGTTCTTACTAACAAGAACAAACCTGCAGTAGCAAACTTAACTTGGGAACTTATCAAGTTATCCCTCACTATTTAACCACCACACCATCCCCACCTCTACAGTGGGGTTTTCTATTGTCTATTTGTAATTTGACTCAGAGATATTATTAGAGGTGGTACTAAATTGTCCATTATTATAGATTGATTTAATTTGATTCGCATTAAATACGGATAATATATCTATTACAGGCATTTTAACACCCGCAAAATACTCTAATTCACCTTTAACATGTATTCCATCATGCCCTTGCATAATCAATTTATTTCTTAGTGATTTGAACCAATTGTCACTACCAAGATTATTTCTTATCAAGTCTAACCACTCTTGGGCGCTTAAGATATAAGGATTAAATAATTTTAAATATACTGGAATAATAGAAGGACTTTCACCTCTGAAATCAGCATACATTTCTGCTCTATCTGCACTATTTGTAAACCAAAAACCTACTTTAGAAGCATCATTACCTAAGAATTTACCTTGTCCAGCCGTAAAGCCCCTACCCTTTAGGGTAGCGGGATGTAAGG
>NZ_CALFIG010000305.1 GCF_937876455.1 uncultured Flavobacterium sp. | reverse complement strand
CGTGTAAAGAAACAAACGCCTTTTTCCAATCGCTACGCTTACCATTCAATTGTTTAAAACGTTTTGTTTTACCCTTTACATTGATAGTTGACACATTCTTGACCTTGACATTAAACATGTGCTCAACAGCTTGCTTAATCTCTTGCTTCGTAGCTGTCTTTAACACTTTAAAAGTGAATTGCTTAAACTTGTCAGCCATCACTGTCGTTTTTTCAGAGGTATGCGGTTCTCGAAGAATCATTAACAAACGTTCAGCATTCATTGTAACTGCTCCTCTAACTTCTTGATTGCATCTTCGGTCATCAAAACTTGTTGATAACGGAGTAGGTTTACTGGATCTAATGATTCCACATCGCAGACATCATATTGATAAAGATTACGGGATGCTAAGTATTCGTATTCACCAACCTCATTCATCACAATTAAGGCATTTTTTAAATTTAGTTCATTCATTTTGGCAATGAAATCTTTGGTCTTAAGAGACGGACATTGAAAGTCACTGACAATAATTAAGTTACCGGTGCGATGAAGCTCGGAGATTATACTACGCAAAGCACGTTTGTACATTTTTTTATTAAGTTTTTGCGAATAATCACGCTTTTTAGATGCAAACGTCACTCCACCGGAACGCCAAATAGGACTACGTATAGTACCTGCACGAGCACGACCAGTTCCTTTTTGGTTCCAAGGCTTTCTACCGCCACCTCGTACTTCAGCACGTGTTTTTTGAGCACTATTTCCACTACGCGCGTTATTCATATAGGTTACAACGGCCTGATGCACTAAGCCCTCGTTATAGTTGTAATCAAAAATTTCTTTATTAACTTTAATTTTTGAATTTGTGTCTAATGTCATCAGTTCCATTATTTGCCCCTTTCTTGCATTTTAACAGCGGGCTTTACTTCAACTCGTGCACCAGGTGCGCCAGGAATTGCACCTTTGATTAAGAGTAAGTTACGATCTGTATCGACACGTACTAATTGAAGCGATTGGGTTGTGCAGCGTTTATTACCCATCTGTCCTGCCATTTTTTTACCTTTAAATACACGACCAGGTGATTGGTTTTGGCCAATAGACCCAGGAACGCGATGTGAACGTGAGTTACCGTGCGTTGCATCTTGTGTACGGAAATTATGTCGTTTTACAGTACCTGCGAAACCTTTACCTTTAGAGATTGCGGATACATCTACATATTGTCCTTCACTAAACACGTCTGAAACAGTCAATATTTGACCTACTGTGAAGCTATCAATTGAATCCACACGGAATTCACATAACATGTCGCCAGCTTCGACCTCAGCTTTGGCAAAGTGCCCAGCCATCGGTTTACTTACGTGACTTGCCTTTTTGGATCCGCCAGTAAGCTGCACAGCGTCATAACCATCTATATCAACAGTTTTACATTGTGAAACGCGATTCGGCAGCACTTCTACCACTGTTACGGGAATTGCGCCATCTTCGGTAAAAATCCGCGTCATACCAACTTTACGGCCTAATAAACCGTTCGCCATCGTCATTCTAACACCTCGTTATAATATCCTGTGCCTATCTTGGAAATTGCTTAGCAATCCCTAATCGTCATCTAGGCTAATCTGAACATCTACTCCTGCCGCCAAATCGAGTTTCATTAATGCATCTACTGTTTTTTCAGTAGGATTAACAATGACAACTAATCGCTTGTGCGTACGTAATTCGTATTGATCTCTAGCGTCTTTATTTACGTGAGGAGATGTTAATACAGTAAACTTCTCTTTACGAATTGGCAGAGGAATCGGTCCACGTATTTGTGCACCGGTTCGCTTAGCTGTTTCTACGATTTCTCGAGTAGAAGCATCGATCATGCGATGATCGAATGATTTAAGACGAATTTTTATATTTTGATTAGTGCTCATTTTTATTACTCGATAATTTTAGCAACAACACCGGCACCGACAGTTCGGCCACCTTCCCGTATAGCAAAACGCAAACCTTCGTCCATAGCAATTGGTGCATGTAGGTTGATAACCATTTGTACGTTATCACCTGGCATCACCATTTCTATGCCTTCTGGTAAATCACACGTTCCAGTTACGTCTGTCGTTCTGAAATAAAACTGAGGACGGTAACCATTGAAAAATGGTGTATGTCGACCACCTTCATCTTTAGACAAAACATATACTTCTGCTTCAAACTTCGTATGCGGCTTGATAGTACCAGGTTTCGCTAATACTTGACCTCGTTCTACGTCTTCTCGCTTCGTTCCACGTAATAGAACACCTACGTTGTCTCCAGCTCGGCCTTCGTCAAGCAACTTGCGGAACATTTCAACGCCTGTACAGGTCGTCTTAATCGTGTCGCGTATACCTACAATCTCAACTTCTTCACCAACTTTAACAATACCACTCTCAACACGGCCAGTTACTACTGTTCCACGTCCAGAGATAGAGAACACGTCTTCAATCGGTAACAAGAAGCTCTTATCAATGTTACGTACAGGTTCAGGTATGTAGGAATCCATCGTCTCAACTAGTTTCTCAACTGCTGCTACGCCAATTTCAGATGTATCACCTTCCAATGCTTTTAACGCTGAACCAATTACAATGGGTATATCGTCGCCAGGAAAATCGTATTTGCTTAGCAAATCACGTACTTCCATTTCCACCAACTCTAATAATTCTTTATCATCTACCATGTCCGCCTTGTTTAAAAATACAACAATATACGGAACACCTACTTGTCGTGATAATAAGATATGTTCACGTGTCTGAGGCATTGGACCATCTGCAGCTGATACTACTAATATCGCTCCGTCCATTTGCGCAGCTCCAGTGATCATGTTCTTCACATAATCCGCATGCCCTGGGCAATCTACGTGGGCATAATGTCGATTCGATGACTCATATTCTACGTGCGCTGTAGAAATGGTAATACCGCGTTCACGTTCTTCCGGAGCAGCATCAATTTGATCGTACGCTTTCGCTGTCCCGCCATATTTCTTTGCCATTATCGTCGTAATCGCTGCCGTTAACGTGGTCTTTCCATGATCTACGTGACCAATCGTTCCTACGTTTACGTGCGGTTTCTTACGTTCAAATTTTTCCTTCGCCATCGGAAAATCTCCCATTTCATTAGTTAATCTGTATGGTGCCCACAACTGGAATCGAACCAGCGACCTCTTCCTTACCAAGGAAGTGCTCTACCGCCTGAGCTATGTG
>NZ_CALFIG010000304.1 GCF_937876455.1 uncultured Flavobacterium sp. | reverse complement strand
GTACTCATAAACGGTTCGCGGTCTATTTCCTTTTGATAATTTTGATCTAGCCAACTTTTCCCTATTCGTTGCACTTTTGCTGTTTTCCATATAAACGCATACCGCTCCTTACTTGCTTTATTTGTACTTGTAGTAGGATTACTAATAGCATAATCCCACTTTATTCCTTTAGTTTGCAGTATAGCTACTAATTTTGAAACCGCTTGCGCCCCACCTTCACCTGCTACTACTTCTTGTATAGCAATGACATCATATTTAGACAAAGTCAAAGCCATAAATTTTAATTCACTTTCTGATTTTGACTTTCCTAAATTCATGATGTTCCAACTACAAACACTAACTTGAGCATGACTATTGAAAAAGAGTACTAGAAAAAATAATGTCAAATAATTCTTCATATTTTAAGTCAAATTTGAATGATTTATTTCTTGTATAAGTTGAAAAACAGTTGAATTTGTGGTAATCAATTTATCTAGCAATAGTTGCTTGGCTACGTCATAATCATAAACAGTACAATGTTTCTTCCAATCGTCGTGTTGTAATATCTGAGTAATTTTTTGAAGACGCTTAGCAGTTTCATTGGCCGTTCTACATAATTGCCCTGCATAAGAAGGGTCGTTTTTATGATAAAAAGTTGCGGTTTGCTTTACCCAATCAATTGTGATGTAAAATAATTTTTCATGTTCGTTATTGGGTTGAAAATCAACCCATCGCGCATACCCGCAAGCTTGTTGCTGATTTTGGTAAGATGTATTTGCAATTAAACGCCATCTGCAATTTGCCGCTCTTCCCCAATGTGTAGCAACACGAAATACTCCTTCGTCAGTAAAATAATACTTACTTCCCGATGCACTCGTATAATCGGGGTTAGTCTTAGGCAAAGTATCTAATGCTACTTGCTGAAAGAGGCAATACGTTTTATTATGAAAAGTATGACGCGTGTACATTACCAAGTGAATATAATTGATAACAAAAATAGTAATTTTGTAACTTTAGTAACATTTTTTTAAGAGAATAAAGAATTATCTTTACAGAAATTTTTAGTAAACCCGTTACTAAAAAAATGAAAAACTAAAAAATAGAGAACGTTATAAAATGAAAGAAATCTTAGAACAATCCTATGGATTTATCTTTGAAGAAGAATTGCTTGAAGCTATTCTTAAAGTAGCCCAATTCAAAAGTTTCAAAGCAGATGATTACCTCATAGAAATTGGCGATGCGATTCAATCGATGCCCTTACTTATTGAAGGAGCTATCAAAATTTTACGAGAAGATGAAAACGGCGATGAGTTTCTATTGTATTTCTTAGAGCGTGGCGATACCTGTGCGATGACATTGACCTGTTGCATGGGAAATCACAAAAGTAAAATTAGAGCCATTGCAGAAACAGACGGTAGCATGTTAATGCTTCCTGTTGAAAAAATGGAAGAATGGTTAACTAAATATAGAACGTGGCGTAATTTTGTGTTTGAAAGTTATAACATTCGTTTAAACGAAATGCTAGAAGCCATTGATACTTTGGCGTTTAAAAATTTAGATGAGCGCATTTTCAAATACCTTTCTGACAAAGTAAAAGTATTGGGTACAACTGAAATTAGCAATACACATCAAGAAATTGCTTCAGAATTACACACCTCTAGAGTAGTGGTTTCTCGCTTATTAAAAGGATTAGAACTCAACGGAAAAATTAAACTTCATAGAAATAAGATTGAAGTATTACAGTATTAAAAAAATGAATACGATTATGAAAGTAGAACAAATTTATACAGGCTGTATTGCACATGCTGCCTATTATATCGAAAATAATGGCGAAGTAGCTATTTTTGACCCGTTACGTGAAGTCGAACCCTACATAGAACGTGCACAAAAAGACAATGCAAAAATCAAATTTATATTTGAAACGCATTTTCATGCTGATTTTGTTTCAGGACATTTAGATTTAGCACAAAAAACAGGTGCAAAAATAGTTTATGGTCCAACAGCTCAACCTAATTTTGAAGCTATTGTAGCTACAGACGGGCAAGAATTTAAAATTGGCAACTATACCATAAAAGCCATTCACACACCAGGACATACACTAGAAAGCACTTGTTATTTACTTATAGACGAAAACAACAAAGCACACGGTATAATAACTGGCGACACCTTATTTATAGGTGATGTAGGGCGGCCAGACTTGGCACAAAAATTAGTTAAAGATTTAACGGAAGATGTATTAGCAGGGTATTTGTATGATTCGTTACGAACTAAAATTATGCCCTTATCAGATGACTTAATTGTTTATCCAAATCATGGTGCAGGAAGTGCTTGTGGTAAAAACATGAGTAAAGAAACAACCGATACATTGGGCAATCAGAAAAAAGTGAATTATGCGTTGCGCGCAAACATGAGCAAAGAAGAATTCAAAAAAGAATTATTAGATGGGCTCACCCCTCCTCCTGCCTATTTTCCTCAAAATGTATTGCTAAACATACAAGGGTATGAAAGTTTGGAAAAAGTAGTAGCAAAAGGAAATATTCCGCTTTCTCCCGAAGCTTTTAAAGCTATGGCACTGCAAACCGAAGCAGTTGTATTAGATGTAAGACACGAAGACGACTTTAGCAAAGACCATATTCCTTCCTCTATTTTTATTGGACTCAACGGACAGTTTGCACCTTGGGTGGGAGCTTTAATAAGAGATGTAAAACAACCTATCTTATTAATCACCCCAGAAGGCAAAGAAGAAGAAGCCATTAAAAGGCTTTCTCGCGTAGGGTTTGACAACACCTTAGGCTATTTAGATGGCGGAATTGAAGCATGGAAAAAAGCAGGATTTGAAACCGATCATTTAGACAGTATAACACCCGAAGAATTTGCAGTCTATTATCAAAATAAACCTGTCATAGATGCACGCAGAAAAAGTGAATTTGAAGCAGAGCATGTCGAAGGCGCTATTAATATTCCTTTAGACTATGTAAATGAACACCTTAAAGAATTACCTCAAGAAACAACCTATTATTTGCATTGTGCAGGAGGTTATCGTTCGGTAATAATGGCGTCTATTTTAAAGGCACGAGGCTATCATAATATGATAAATGTGCAAAAAGGTATGGCTGGAATTAGAAACACTACAACCCCGCTAACCGCATTTGTTTGCCCAAATAGTTAATTAGCCTATTGTGTAAGACATATTTTTACATACATTTGCACGCAT
>NZ_CALFIG010000303.1 GCF_937876455.1 uncultured Flavobacterium sp. | reverse complement strand
CATGATGGCATAATCTACAATAATAGAAAAAAGATTCATTATCAAAGCTTCATTACCTTTATAAACAGTAGGAAATAAATTAAAAAAGCCTATAACTAATAAATTAATAGCCATTAGTAAAGCAACTATAGCATTACCTATTATTGGTATTTGTTTTAGACCATTAGAATACACATAATATAAAGCCGAACAAATAATAAAAATGGCAGCATAAGAAGGTCTTTCTACCACTCTACTTAGATAAAAACCAATACCAACTCCAACAATATTTAAACCAAAATACCAATTATAAGCTATTTTTTCAGAAAAATAAGTACCAATATACACTTGGTTTGGTCGGTTAATTGTATCTACTTCTACATCAAATATATCATTGATAATATAACCGCCCGCCGCTATACATAAAGAAGCGACTACTAACAGCGTATATTGCCAGTTAGCCAAAGCTTGAACGGTAGCATAATCTAAAAAAGTATATTTTAAAATAAGTTGAACAAGTGCAATAAAAGTCAATTGTTCAATTCGAATTAATTTTAAAAAATTTTTCATTTGTTATTTAATTAATTTAAAAAAACTTCGCGTTAAAATCTTCCATCCATTTACCTTGTACTTTCAGCACTTGCTCAATCACATCGCGTACAGCACCTTTACCACCATTTTTATGCGAAATGTATTTGCTAATTCCTTTTATTTCTGGAGACGCATCTTGCGGACATGTGGGTAAACCTACTTTTTGCATTACTAAATAATCTGGAATGTCATCGCCCATATACAATACTTCTTCAGGCTTAATTTCATAGCCATCACAAAATTCATAAAATTTTTCAACTTTATCTGGAACACCCAAATACACTGAGTTTATTCCTAAATTTTGCAATCTAACACGTACGCCTTCATTACTTCCGCCCGAAATAATACATACTGGATACCCTTTATCAATGGCTGCTTTCATCGCATACCCATCTTTGATATTCATATGCCGTAATAATTGCCCATCTTCGGCTACGTGAACCGTACCATCTGTTAGTACGCCATCAACATCAAAAACAAATGCTTTGATGTTATTCATAATTTCTTTATAACTTTTTGACATGATGTTGAATAGATTGAGTCATGAGTTGATAGAGTGTTTTATACTCTGAATTGGTTAAAAATTCTAAATGAGCTTGTATTGTTTTTTCGTCACCTCTAAAAGCGGGTCCAGTTTGTGCATCTTTTGGGGCTAAATTTTGAATTTTATCCGCTGTTTCAGTTATCAAAGGTTTTACAATTTCAAAAGGTATGGCGTTTTCATCACAAATGGCTGCACCAATCTGATACAAATGATTTGTGAAATTACAAACAAATACCGCTGCAACGTGCAAGGCTTTTCTTTGTTCTGAAGAAATTAAATACACCTTAGGAGTAAGTAAAGAGGCAATTTTTTGTAATGTGTTTTCATCTTCCTTTTGATTAGTTTCAATACAAATTGGCACAACTGAAAAATCGATTTGCTTCTCTTTTGAAAAAGTTTGCAACGGATAAAACACTCCTTTTCTCTCAAAAGGTAATACATTTATTGATGTAGTACCCGAAGTGTGAACTATTAGTTTATTTTTAAAGGGAATTTTTGAAGCTACTTCAGCAATAGCACCATCTGAAACACTGATAACATAAAGATCTGCTTCTTTTAAATGCTTCCAATTTGAAATTTGAACGGCTAACGGAATTGCAGATGATTGCGTTCGAGCAAACACCTGAATAATTTCTACATCTGAAGCACTTGAAAATGCTTTATACAAATGTGTAGCTACATTTCCTGAACCTATTAGCACTATTTTAATCATACGGCGAATTTAGTAAATTAAACCTCTTTGAGCAAAAGAAATAGATTTTGTTTATAAATGCCTGCAACAAATCTATACTAATGAGCTTGTAAATGGTATTTCTTTTTTTACTTTTGATATGTTTTTAAACATTTAAAAATTAATTTTAGAAAAAATAATTAAACACATGAAAATCGTTATATCGCCTGCAAAATCTTTAAATTTTGAAAAGAATGTCCCTACAACTGTATATTCTGAAGCGAGTTTTTTGAAAGAAGCAACTACAATACAAAAAGTAGTAAAGAAACAATCTCCAAAAAAATTAATGGCATTAATGGCTATTTCTGAAAAATTAGCTGAATTAAATTGGGAACGAAATCAAAATTGGGCCCTACCTTTCACACCAGACAATGCACGACAAGCTTTATTTGCATTTGATGGAGATGTATATACTGGACTAGATGCTTACACTCTTTCTGAAGATAAATTTCCAATACTTCAAGATAAAGTTAGAATTCTTTCAGGCCTATATGGCTTATTAAAACCTTTGGATTTAATTCAAGCTTATCGCTTGGAAATGGGAACTTCGTTAGCTATTGGCTCCAAAAAAAATCTATATGAATTTTGGAAAAAAACACTAACTAAAACGTTAAATGAAGAATTAAAACCAAACGAACTGTTTTTAAACTTAGCAAGTAATGAATATTTTAGTGCAATTGATTCAAAAACACTAAAGGCAACTATAATCACACCCGAATTTAAAGATTATAAAGATGGTAAACTAAAAATGATTAGTTTTTTTGCAAAAAAAGCACGTGGTTTAATGGTTAGATACATTATTGACAACAAGGTAGAAACACTAGAAGAACTTAAAGGATTTAACAGCGAAGGTTACCAATTTGACAGTAATTTAAGTTCAGATACGAAATTAGTTTTTACACGTTAGTTGAAGCAAATAACCAGTTTTCAATCATTTTTTTTCCTTCTTTTTCATGCAAACTTCAAGTTTATTTCAAGCAGACTACTTGAGCACATTTGAAAGCTATTGGCATATTGTAGCGTACCAAA
>NZ_CALFIG010000302.1 GCF_937876455.1 uncultured Flavobacterium sp. | reverse complement strand
TGAAAGTGCATCCGTTAATAAAAAAATACCAACAGAACTAGTAATAGCTATAACGGGAGATTTGAGTAACCCACAATCCGACTTTACAATTAATTTTCCTACCGTACAATCTTCTTTAAAGAGTGAAATTGATTACCGCTTACAAGACAAAGATTTTAGACAACGTCAGGCATTTTCTTTACTAGCGTTTGGTAATTTTGTAGCAAAAACGGATACTGAATATTATGGTTCTTTTATTCAAACGGCAAAAGGAATTTTTGGTCAAGTCTTAGGTAATGGAGAGAATAAATTTGATATTGAATTTGATTATGTTGCTGGAAGTAGACAAAGAGATATTTCAGATAGAGCTGTGGTATCATTAAAAACTCAAATTACTGATAGAATAATTTTTAATGGTTCAGCTGGAGTTCCTGTAAATGGTGTTAATCAATCTTATGTAGTGGGCAATGTTGAAATAGAGTTAATATTAAATACAGATGGTTCATTAATAGCGAGAGTATTTAACAAGGAAAATGATATTAATTATATTGCCACAGGTCAAAATACGGGTTATACACAAGGCATAGGATTGTCCTATAGTGTTGATTTTGATGATTTCAAGTCCTTACTTCATGAATTATTTAAGTCACAAAAGAAAAATAAAAAATTAACTACGAATACTGAAAATCATTTGCCCGACTCTGAAATTTCTCCTGATATGATTAATTTTATTGAAGATACACGCAAACGTCAAATCAATGAAGAAAAAAAGAAAACTCCTCCTCAAAATGTCCCTGAAATAGAGTAGATGATTTATGCTTTTTTTGAATATATTGAATTATTTATCAACGAAATCGTTTGAAAATGAGAATTTTATAAAAAAATTTACTTTTTATAATATTATTACTAAAATCCTTTTCTAATTTTACAAAATATATAATGGTTATGACATCAACTATAAAAAAAATAGGAGTTTTAACATCTGGTGGAGATGCACCAGGAATGAATGCCGCTATACGTGCAGTAGTAAGAGCGTGTGCGTTTTATAACGTAGAATGTGTAGGTATTTATAGAGGCTACCAAGGAATGATTGAAGGCGACTTCAAAGAAATGGGGCCTCGTGCGGTGAAAAACATTATTAATAAAGGAGGAACTGTTTTAAAATCTGCCCGTTCAAAAGAATTTATGACAACGGAAGGAAGACAAAAAGCCCATGCCAATTTGAAAGAAAATGGAATTGATGCTTTAGTCGTTATCGGTGGTGATGGGTCCTTTACAGGAGCAGAAATTTTTAATTCGGAATATCATTTTCCAGTAATTGGAATTCCTGGAACTATTGATAATGATATTTTTGGTACTAGTCACACATTAGGGTATGACACTGCCTTAAATACGGTAGTAGAAGCCATTGATAAAATTAGAGATACTGCCAACTCACACAATCGTTTGTTTTTTGTTGAAGTAATGGGTAGAGATGCGGGTCATATTGCCTTAAATGCCGGGATAGGTGCAGGAGCTGAAGAAATATTAATTCCAGAAGAAAATTTAGGTTTAGACCGATTAATTGATTCTTTGCGAAAAAGTAAAGAATCTGGTAAAACATCTTCTATAGTTGTAGTGGCAGAAGGAGATAAAATAGGTAAAAACGTCTTTGAATTAAAAGATTATGTAGAAGAGAATATGCCTGAATATGATGTGAGAGTTTCAGTATTAGGCCATATGCAAAGAGGAGGTACGCCTTCATGCTTTGATCGGGTATTAGCATCTAGATTAGGTGTGAAAGCTGTAGAAACATTATTAGAAGGTAAAACTAATTTAATGGTTGGACTATTACAAGATAAAGTTGTATTAACACCTTTAGACCAAGCCATAAAAGGACAATCAAGAGTAGATGCGGAATTAGTAAAAGTGTCAGATATCATTTCAATATAAAAATAACTAAAAAATAATAATCTCAACAAATAAATAATATGTCAAAATTACAGTTAGGAATTAACGGTTTCGGTAGAATTGGAAGAATAGTTTTTAGAGAAACATTTAACAGAGATAATGTAGAGGTAGTCGCTATTAATGATTTATTAGATGTAGATCATTTGGCTTATTTACTAAAATATGATTCAGTTCATGGTCAATTTAAAGGCAAAGTTGAAGTTAAAGACGGGAAATTATATGTAAATGATAAACACATTCGTGTTACAGCTGAAAGAGACCCAAGTTTAATTAAATGGGACGCTGTGAATGTTGATGTTGTAGCAGAATGTACGGGTATATTTACTACTTTAGAAACTGCTCAATCACATATTAAAGGTGGCGCTAAAAAAGTTGTTATTTCTGCTCCATCAGCTGACGCACCTATGTTTGTAATGGGCGTAAATCACACTAAAGTAACAGCCAATGATACAATTGTATCAAATGCATCTTGTACAACAAACTGTTTGGCTCCTTTAGCTAAAGTTATACATGATAACTTTGGAATAGTAGAAGGACTAATGACTACTGTTCATGCTACCACTTCAACTCAAATGACTTGTGATGGGCCATCAAAGAAAGATTGGAGAGGTGGACGTGCAGCTTCATGCAATATTATTCCATCTTCTACGGGTGCAGCTAAAGCAGTTGGTCAAGTTATTCCAGAATTAAACGGTAAGCTTACAGGAATGTCAATGCGTGTACCTACTGTAGATGTTTCTGTAGTTGATTTAACAGTAAAAGTAGCTAAAGAAACTTCGTATGATGAAATTATGAATGTATTGAAGAATGCTTCTGAAAATGAATTAAAAGGAATTTTAGGTTATACAGAAGATTTAGTTGTATCTCAAGATTTTGTATCTGATACTAGAACTTCAATAGTTGATGCTAAAGCAGGAATTGGCTTAAATAGTACGTTTTTTAAATTAGTTTCTTGGTATGATAACGAATATGGATATTCATCAAAATTAATTGATTTAGCAGTACATATCAATTCGATTAAATAAATCTAGTAGCATGAAATTACTTGTAGATAGTGGTTCCACTAAAGCAGACTGGATTGCCATAGATGATAATGGTAAAGTTCTTTTTACCACACAATCTTTAGGTTTAAATCCTGAAGTGTTGACTAAAGAAGAAATCATATCTCGTTTAGAAGATAAATTTGATATTTCTCATAATAAGGCAAAAACGACACATTTGTATTTCTATGGAGCAGGTTGTGGTACGGACAGAATGAAAAATTTCTTAACTACTGTTTTTGAAGCCTATTTTACAAATGCAAAAGTTTCGGTTTATGAAGACACCTATGCTGCAGTATATGCTACAACACCTAAAAATGAACAAGCGATTGTGTGTATTTTAGGAACAGGTTCAAATTGTAGTTATTTTGATGGAACTGTTTTGCATCAAAAAGTTCAATCATTAGGTTATATTGCTATGGATGATTGTAGTGGCAATCGTTTTGGACGTCATTTAATTAGAGGATATTATTTTAATAAAATGCCTCAAAATTTGGCCTTAGAATTTGAAAAAGAGTTTGATGTGGAGCCTGATGCTGTAAAGCAAAACTTGTATAAAGAACCTAATCCAAATGCTTATTTAGCTACTTTTGCCGAATTTTTAATAAGACATAAAGACGATGCTTTTTGTCAAGCGTTTATTAAAGAAGAAATGGTTTCTTTTGTAGAAAATTATATTATGCAATATGAAAATTGTAAAGAAGTACCTGTTCATTTTGTTGGCTCAATAGCGTTTTATTTAAAAGATGAATTAGAAAAAACATTAAATGAATACGGAATTAAATTAGGCAATGTACTAAGAAGGCCTATTGATGGCTTGATAGAATACCACATTCTAAATAAATAGTTATCCGAATTAAAAGGTTTATTAACCCTTTGTAAGTAATTTTTATTTACAAAGGGTTTTCTTTTAAAAAATAGTATTTTTGTTATTAAATAGAAATGAATATGCTACGAACTAAAATTTTTAAAGACTTTTTTGAGAGCGAAAAAATAGGAGGATTTATTTTAATTTCGTGTACAATAATCTCTTTACTAGTAGCTAATTCGTCAATTGGTTTTAGTTATCATCATTTTTGGACGTCTCCTGTTTTTGGTCAAACTCTAGAATATTGGATAAATGATGGACTCATGACTATTTTTTTCTTACTCATTGGTTTAGAATTAGAACGTGAAATCTATCAAGGTGAATTATCAAATAAAAAAGATGCTTTGTTGCCCATTTTTGCAGCATTAGGTGGCATGTTAGTTCCCGCAGGAATTTATTTATTTTTTAATTGGGAAACTGCTACGCAATCTGGTGCTGGAATACCTATGGCTACAGATATTGCTTTTGCATTAGGTGTGTTATCTTTATTAGGAAATAGGGTGCCCGTTTCGTTAAAAATATTTTTGACAGCTTTAGCAGTAATAGATGATTTAGGTGCCATTTTGGTTATCGCATTTTTTTACACTAAAACAATACTCTGGACAAATTTACTAATTGCACTAGCACTATTTATAGGTTTATTTATTTTAGGAAAATATTTTAAAGTTAGAAATTTAATGCCATATTTAATAGGAGGTGTTGCAATGTGGTATTTCATGTTGCATTCAGGCATTCATGCCACTATTACAGGCGTACTTTTAGCTTTTGCTATACCTTTTGGAAAGGGAGAAAAAAAATCAACTTCTTATATATTGCAACATGCATTACATAAACCTGTGGCTTTTGTAATACTTCCCATTTTTGCATTAGCAAATACAGCTATAGCCGTTAATGGCAATATAGAAGAAATTCTAGTTGCTACATCTAGTATTGGTATTGCATTAGGTTTGATTATTGGTAAGCCACTAGGAATATTTTTATTGACTCTCGTCGCTGTTAAACTTCGATTTTGTAGATTACCAGAAGGGTTAAATTGGAAAACAATTGTTGGAGTAGGATTTTTAGGAGGCGTTGGCTTTACAATGTCTATTTTTATTACGTTATTGGCTTTTGAAAATGAAATGCTTATATCTAATGCAAAATTAATCATTATGTTAGCGTCATTACTGGCAGGTAGTTTGGGCTATGTCTTTTTAAAAATAGTATTAAAAAATAAACCCGTTGATAACAATGAATAAGAAATTTGAAATCGCTGTAATCGCTCATGATGGCAAAAAAGCAGATTTGGTTCAGTTTTTAAACAAGAACAGTGCCATCCTCCATCAAGAAAACATTAAAATAATCGCCACAGGTACAACGGGCGGTAAGGCTGAAGCTGCTGGAATCAAAGTTAAAAAAATGTTGAGTGGTCCTTTAGGTGGTGACGCACAGATTGCGGCTAGAGTAGCCGAAGGAAAATGTAAAATGGTGCTCTTCTTTAAAGACCCTATGAGTAGTCACCCACATGAGCCAGATATTAATATGCTTATTCGTATTTGTGATGTGCACAATGTACCACTTGCGACCAATGAAGCCACTGCTCAACTCTTATTAAATGCATTAACGTTAGACTAATTTTTTGTTTTTTTAGCGTACCAAAGGGTATAAAAATAAATAGTGAGAAAAGGTAAAGCACTACTTATTATTTTTATTTTTTGCGTTAAAAGTCCCACTAAAAAGAAAACAAACAAAAGAATAAAAATAGCAGAAGCTCCACATATAATTAATACTTTATTTGGATCACTAACGAGTAAACAATAAATTAATAAAAATTGTCCTAGTAGCGGTAAGAGTATTAACGGATGTGAAAAAGCAGTTGTATTTTCTTTAGCTATAGTCAACAACTCATACTCCATTTGAAATATGAACATCGATTGTTGATTACCCCATTCTGTGTAGCCAATTAATGAAGTTAGTACTAAAAGTAATACTAGTATTTTTAATTTATTCGTCTTATTCCTCATCATTTTCATATTCAAAGAATGAAAAAGCAGTTCCACCATACGTTCGAACGAATGAAAAATAGTCTAAATGATCTAATTTTGTGTCTTTTGAATGTTCAACTATTAACATACCCACTTCATCTAATAATTCATTTTCAAATGTCAATTGAACAATTTTTTCAAAATCTTTTTGTTCTAAATGATAGGGAGGGTCAGCAAAAATAAGATCATACGTACTATTGTTTTTTTCTAAAAACTTAAATACATCACTTTTTATAGCTGTTATATCAAAATCTAATTCATTTGCTATTTTTTTTATATAGTTTACACAGCCAAAATCTGCATCAATACACAAAATAGGAGCGGAGCCTCTTGAGGCAAACTCGTAGCTAATATTTCCTGTACCCGCGAATAAATCTAATATTTTTAATTCCGAAAAGTTAAAATGGTTATTTAATATGTTGAATAAGGCTTCTTTAGCCATATCTGTTGTAGGTCTTACAGGGAGGTTTTTAGGCGCTTGTAATCTTCTCCCTTTAAATTTTCCAGAAATTATTCTCATGAATGGAATAGTATAAAATGCTTTAATAATTCCTTTTCGGTAGTGCCAAAAGCATGGGTTAAATACGTAACATCAAGAATAGAACAGTTTCTAATGTACTTGTAAGCAATTTTAAAATAACTACTTTCTGTATCTATTTCACCTATAAATTGTAATGGAACTGCTTCTGGATTTAGTTGTAATTGTTCGTAAGTAAACAACACATAATAAATAAAATCTTCTAAAGTTTTATAGGTAAACGTATTAAAAAGTAAAAGTTGTTGATTTTTTGTTACAACAATTTCAAATCTATCTTTTTGAAAATGAACCCAGACTTGTTTGTAATCTTTGTTTTTTGAAAAGTCTAATGCCTTTTTTACAAAAATAGAATTGCAATTTTTAAAATCAAAGGTATCATAATGATCTAATAGATAGTTGTTTATAGCCGTATAAGGAATAAAAACATTATTTAATTCATACGTGTCTAAATAATCGTAAGCAAAATAATCTGTTTCAAATACTTTAGAATTATATTGTAAATAACTTCCCAACTGCATAGGATCAAATAGAGAGGTAGGAACAAATGTATTTAGATTAGAGTTGTGTACAACTACAATTTCATCATATTTTTCAGCAAGAATAGGATGCTCTACAAAAATTTTCCAAAAAGCTTCTTCCATGACTTCATTCACATTTACTTCAAAACTTTTATGTGTAACAATTTTATTGCTAACTAAGTCTGTTATGCAAAAAGACAATGCATGAGGAGCAACCTCAAAACTTAACTTTTTGTATGTTTTTTTTGTAATATCTGAATGCATGAATAGGGTTTATGATACAAATTTACATTTTTTGTTGAAATATGCTATCATTTTAGTAGAATTATAAAGAGCTTTACTATCTTTGAAAGGCAAATATCAACTATGTCACCAGCACAATTTTTTCGTTTAGTACTTGAAAAATTTCCCTTTGAGCCCACTGCGCCTCAAGCATTTTTTTTTGAAAAAGTAGCGCATTATTTGCTAGCCACAACACAAGATGAATTATTTGTATTAAAAGGTTTTGCTGGGACAGGAAAAACAACAGTTATATCGGCATTAGTTAATCATCTTCAATATATTAATCAAAAATATGTTTTATTAGCACCGACAGGTCGTGCAGCAAAAGTAATGGCGAATTATGCCGAAAAACAAGCGTATACCATACACAAACGCATTTACTATCCAAAAAAAAATAAAAATGGTGGAATGGGATTTGTTTTGCAAGCAAACAAATTTAAAAATACTGTTTTTATTGTGGATGAAGCATCTATGATAGGTGATTCACAATCGGAAAATACTATGTATGTAAACGGTTCGCTTTTAGATGATTTATTATTCTATGTTGATGCGGGTCAAAATTGTAAATTAATTTTAGTAGGAGATACTGCCCAATTACCACCTATTCAATCCAATGTGAGTCCAGCCTTAAATAGTGATTCATTGGCCTTACATTACAATAAGAATATTATTGAAATCGAATTAGATGAAGTTATGCGTCAAGCCGAAAAATCGGGAATTTTATATAATGCAACCGAATTAAGAGGATTGTTAAAACTTAACTTTTTTTCAGATTTTCAATTTAAAATAAAAGGATTCAACGATATTGTTAGGCTTCAAAATGGGTATGATATTGAAGATGCTATACATCAAGCGTATGCTAATTTTAGCATAGAAGATACAGCGTTTATTGTGCGTTCAAACAAAAGAGCAAACCAATATAATCAGCAAATTAGGTCAAAAATATTAGGAAAAGATAGTGAACTTGCTATTGGTGATTTTTTGATGGTAGTTAAAAATAATTATTTTTGGCTTAAGGAAACTTCTGAAGCTGGTTTTATTGCAAATGGAGATATTGTTGAAGTTTTAGCCATTCGTTCAATTAAGGAATTATATGGTTTTAAATTTGCAGAAGTGACCATTAGAATGGTAGATTATCCAAATGAATTACCTTTTGAAACTTTACTATTATTAGATACTTTAACTAGCGAATCACCTTCTTTAACTTATGAAGAATCAAACAAGTTATACCAAGAAGTACTTCAAGACTATGAAGAGGAACGCCAGCAATATAGAAAATTATTAAAAGTGAAGTCAAACCCTTATTTTAATGCTTTACAGGTTAAATTTTCATATGCTATTACATGTCATAAATCGCAAGGGGGGCAATGGTGTACTGTATTTATAGAACAGCCGTATCTTCCAGATGGTATAGACAAAGAGTATGTTAGATGGTTATACACAGCGGTTACACGTGCTCAAAACAAATTGTATTTAATAGGTTTTAAAGATGATTTTTTTGAAAGTTAAAACAAAAATGTAAGTTTGTATAAAAAATAAAGATATGAAATCGCAATATGCAAATAATAATGAGGATATGCGACACGAAACGAAGTTGAACTGGCAAAGCATACTATACATCATTAAAAAACAAATAAATATCTACATATGAAAATAATAGCTGTTATTCCTGCTCGTTATGCCTCTACCAGATTTCCTGCAAAACTAATGCAAGATTTAGGTGGAAAGACAGTTATTTTAAGAACTTATGAAGCGGCTATCGCCACAGCTCTTTTTGATGATGTTTTTGTGGTTACTGATTCAGAAGTGATTTATGATGAAATAGTTAATCATGGTGGAAAGGCAATCAGAAGTCAAAAAAATCACGAAAGTGGTAGCGATAGAATTGCCGAAGCAGTTGAAAATATGGATGTTGACATTGTAGTGAATGTACAAGGAGATGAACCCTTTATTGACAAAAAACCGTTAGAACAATTATTAGCTATTTTTAAAGAAGATGCATCTAAACAAGTGGATTTAGCTTCTTTAATGTATCAAATCACTAATAAAGAAGAAATAAATAATCCGAACAATGTAAAAGTAATTGTAGATCAAAAAGGGTTTGCTTTATATTTTTCAAGAGCAGTTATTCCTTTTCCTAGGGAAGAAAACGTAGGGGTGCGTTACATGAAACATATCGGAATATATGCGTTTAGAAAAGAAGCTTTATTAGATTTTTATAAATTACCCATGTTGTCTTTAGAAGCTTCAGA
>NZ_CALFIG010000301.1 GCF_937876455.1 uncultured Flavobacterium sp. | reverse complement strand
TTGTAGCAGAGATAAGCAATAGGGTTAGTACTATGATTGGTTTTTTCATTGTTTTTATTTGAGATTATTAAAGGGATGAGGCTTGTCGCTGAACAATAAACAACCCAAAGGGAAGTGAACCTCACCCCTTTTACAATCTGTTCTTATTAATTTTTGATTAGTCATTTTGGTTATTTATTATTCAGCTAGGATTCAAAGGTATAGAAGTTTTTAATTATTAACCAAATTTATATGACGAAGCGTAAAACCCACTGATGCCGATAGGCTCGGTGGGATGTAAGCGACACTCCTTTACGCTTACATTTTGCAATGTTAAATAATATTTTGACAATTCAATAATTTTGTATAAATTTGCATTAATGTTTCGAGCATACAAATATCGAATTTCGCCTACCAACTCCCAAAAAGAGCTGATTGCCAAGCATATTGGCAGTAGTCGGTTTGTGTATAATTTAGCCTTAGAAACAAAAACAACTGCATATTTAGGCTCTAAACATAATTTTTCCCCTTTTGACTTAATTAAGCAACTACCCGAACTTAAAAAAGAATGCGAATGGTTAAAAGAAGTTAATAGCCAATCCTTACAACAATCCATACAAAATATGGATATTGCCTTTAAGAAGTTTTTTAAAGGTGCAGGCTTCCCTAAATTCAAATCAAAGAATAAAGGCAAACAATCTTTCTCTATTCCGCAAAACGTAATTATTGAAAATAATCTTTTGATTATTCCTAAATTCAAAGAAGGTATTGATATAGTTTTACATCGTGAAATTAAAGGAACTATTAAAAGTGCAACCATAAGTGTTACTCCAACAGGTAAATACTTTGTTTCAATATTGGTTGACACTAATACTAAAATACCGATTAAAGCACCGATAACCGAAAATACTACAATAGGAATAGATTTAGGCATTAAAGACTTTGCTATTACATCAGAGGGAGAAGTATTTGAAAACCCTAAATATCTTCGTAAAGCACAAAGTAAATTAAAGTATGTACAACGTACATATTCAAAACACAAAGGTAAGCGTACTAAAAAGAAACTTGCCAAGCTACATGAAGATGTAGTAAATAAACGCAAAGATTTTTTACATAAAGTTTCTACTAAATTAATTCGTGAGAACCAAACGATAGCACTTGAAACTTTAGCAGTTAAAAATATGGTTAAAAACCACAATTTAGCACAAGCAATTAGTGATGTAAGCTGGTCAACTTTTGTCTCTATGTTAGAGTATAAGGCTGAGTGGTATGGTAAAAACATCCTACGTATAGGACAATTTTCACCATCATCAAAGACTTGCTCCTGTGGAGTAATCAACAAGGACTTAAAACTATCCGACAGAGAGTGGACTTGTAAGTATTGTGGAACTACACACGATAGAGATATTTTGGCTGCTTGTAACATAAAATCATTTGCTCTTAAAAATAATTTGTCTGGGGAACACAGACTTAAAAATCAGGACGAACTGCCCACATTAGTGGGAG
>NZ_CALFIG010000300.1 GCF_937876455.1 uncultured Flavobacterium sp. | reverse complement strand
CGTATCAAATTTAAAAATAAAAATGAATACTTTAAAAAACACTTTTTGATTTCTTTATTTTTTAATAATTCCTTAAATTGCAACACATTTTAAAGCAATATCTTAACATGGAAAACGTACAACCCTACCAACCCAAAAATAAAGTTAGAATTGTAACTGCAGCTTCGTTATTTGACGGACATGATGCGGCAATCAATATCATGCGTAGAATTATTCAAGCGACAGGTGTTGAAGTAATTCATTTAGGACATGATAGAAGTGTCGAAGAAGTTGTAAATACGGCTATTCAAGAAGATGCAAATGCAATTGCGATGACTTCTTATCAAGGGGGGCATAACGAATATTTTAAATACATGTATGATTTGCTTCAAGAAAAAGGAGCGGGGCATATTAAAATATTTGGCGGCGGTGGAGGTGTAATTCTTCCTTCAGAAATTGAAGAATTACATAAGTATGGTATCACTAAAATTTATTCTCCAGATGATGGCCGTGCTATGGGTTTACAAGGGATGATTAATGACTTGGTTCAGAAAGCAGATTTTCCTGTTGGAGATAGTTTAAATGGAGAAGAAGATTGTTTAGAAGAAAAAAATCCAAGAGCGATTGCTCGTGTAATTTCAGCAGCTGAAAATTTTCCTGAAATTGCTAAAAAAACATTGGAAAAAATTCATACAGTAAATAAAAATTCTAAAATACCAGTTTTGGGAATTACAGGAACAGGCGGCGCAGGAAAATCCTCTTTAGTGGATGAATTAGTGCGTCGTTTTTTAATTGATTTTCCAGAAAAAACGATTGGATTAATTTCAGTTGATCCGTCAAAACGTAAAACAGGTGGTGCGTTATTAGGAGATAGAATCCGAATGAATGCAATTAATAACTCAAGAGTTTACATGCGTTCGTTAGCGACTCGTCAGTCTAATTTGGCATTGTCAAAATATGTTGCCGAAGCTATTCAAGTGTTAAAAGCAGCAAAATATGATTTAATTATTTTAGAAACATCAGGAATTGGGCAATCCGATACTGAGATTTTAGACCATTCAGATGTTTCATTGTATGTAATGACGCCTGAATTTGGTGCTGCAACCCAATTAGAAAAAATCGATATGTTAGATTTTGCTGATTTGGTGGCCTTAAATAAATTTGACAAGCGTGGTGCTTTAGATGCCATTCGTGATGTGAAAAAGCAATACCAACGCAACCACAATCTTTGGGATGTTGACGCAGATACTATGCCTGTTTTTGGAACGATTGCTTCGCAATTCAATGATCCAGGAATGAATACCTTATACAAGGCTATAATGGACAAAATCGTGGAAAAAACCGCTGGAGATTTAAAATCTACCTTTGAAATTACGCGTGAAATGAGTGAAAAAATTTTTGTAATTCCTCCTCACAGAACACGTTATTTATCTGAAATTGCAGAAAATAATAGAAAATATGACGAAACTGCTTTAACGCAAGTGGAAGTAGCTCAAAAATTATATGGTATTTTTAAAACCATTGAGTCGGTTAATGGTAATTTACCTAAAATTGACAAGGCTGGAATTATTGAAAGCTCTTTAAAAATAAATGATACTAATAGAGATTTCTTAGGATTATTATTGAAAGAATTTGACCGAGTAAAAATGAATTTAGATCCCTATAATTGGGAAATCATTTTAACGTGGGACGAAAAAGTAACTAAATATAAAAATCCCGTATTTAGTTTTAAAGTTCGTGATAAAGAAATTAAAATTGATACACATACTGAATCTCTTTCACATTCTCAAATTCCAAAAGTAGCAATGCCAAAATACCAAGCTTGGGGAGATATTTTAAAATGGAATTTACAAGAAAATGTTCCTGGGGAATTTCCTTTTGCATCAGGATTATATCCATTTAAACGTGAAGGAGAAGATCCAACGCGAATGTTTGCAGGAGAAGGAGGACCAGAAAGAACGAATCGTCGTTTTCATTATGTATCATTAGGCATGCCTGCAAAACGTTTATCTACAGCATTTGATTCGGTAACTTTATATGGAAATGACCCTGATCACAGACCTGATATTTACGGTAAAATTGGTAATGCTGGCGTTTCGATTTGTTGTTTAGATGATGCTAAAAAATTATACTCAGGTTTCGATTTAAGTCATCCAGCTACATCCGTTTCTATGACAATTAACGGACCAGCACCCATGTTGCTAGGTTTCTTCATGAATGCAGCAATTGATCAAAATTGTGAAAAATACATCAAAGAAAACGGTTTAGAAGCCGAAGTTGAGAAAAAGAAAATAGAATTGTATGATAATCAAGGCTTAGAGCGTCCAAGATATAATGGCGAATTGCCTGAAGGAAATAATGGATTAGGGTTGTTATTATTAGGCGTAACTGGTGATCAAGTTTTACCAGCCGACGTATATGCAAAAATAAAAGCTGAAACGTTAGCACAAGTAAGAGGAACAGTTCAAGCGGATATTTTAAAAGAAGATCAAGCACAAAACACCTGTATTTTTTCTACCGAATTCGCTTTGCGTTTGATGGGTGACGTGCAAGAATACTTTATTAAGCAAAACGTTCGCAATTTTTATTCAGTTTCGATTTCTGGTTATCATATTGCAGAAGCCGGAGCAAATCCAATTACACAGTTAGCCTTCACGTTAGCAAATGGATTTACGTATGTAGAATATTATTTAAGCAGAGGAATGAACATCAACGACTTTGGTCCAAATTTATCATTCTTTTTTTCTAACGGAATTGATCCTGAATATGCGGTAATTGGTCGTGTAGCTCGTAAAATTTGGGCTAAAGCTATGAAGAATAAATACGGTGCAAATGAAAGAGCACAAATGTTGAAATATCATATTCAAACTTCAGGACGTTCATTACATGCACAAGAAATTGATTTCAACGATATTCGTACAACTTTACAAGCCTTATATGCCATTTACGATAACTGTAATTCCTTACATACCAATGCATATGATGAAGCGATTACTACACCTACAGAAGAATCTGTACGTCGTGCCATGGCTATTCAGTTGATTATTAATAAAGAATTAGGATTAGCTAAAAATGAAAACCCAATACAAGGTTCGTTTATTATTGAAGAATTAACGGATTTAGTTGAGCAAGCCGTTTTAGCTGAATTTGATAGAATTACAGAAAGAGGAGGGGTCTTAGGTGCTATGGAAACCATGTATCAACGTTCTAAAATTCAAGAAGAATCATTGTATTATGAAACGTTAAAACATACGGGAGAGTTTCCAATTATTGGTGTAAATACATTCTTGAGTTCGAAAGGTTCCCCTACGATTATTCCTGCTGAAGTTATTCGTGCAACTGAAGAAGAAAAACAATTTCAAATTCAAACGTTAGCGAATTTACACAAGACAAAAGCAACAGAAATTACTCAACATATAGAGGCAATACAAAGCGCAGCTATTGCAAATCAAAATATTTTTGAAAAATTGATGGATGCCGCTAAAGTATGTTCATTAGGACAAATTACTAGTGCGTTATTTGAAGTGGGTGGGCAATACCGACGCAATATGTAGTATTCTTATTTATTTTTATATAAATCTAAAAGTGTAATTGCACCTACAAAAGGTGAAATTTCGTGTTGCGCCACTTTGTGTTTAATTTGTTCCAGATGAGTAGAAACGTTTGGGTGCTGATAAAATTGGCTTTTTAATTGCTCATTTATTGTTTCAAGCATCCAATATTGGTTTTGTTCTTCACGTTTATAATCAAAAAAATGGTTGCTTTTTGTGTAAGAGACATACTCCATTATGAGTTGCCAAATTTCAGAAATTCCGTCTTTTGTTAATGCGCTACAAGTTGTAACTTGAGGTTGCCACCCAGATGGTTTTGGTGGAAAAAAATGCAAAGCACGATTAAATTCGACTTTAGCTAAATGTGCTTTTTTTACATTATCACCATCAGCTTTATTAATAACTACAGCATCTGCCATTTCCATGATGCCTCGTTTAATTCCTTGTAATTCATCTCCAGCACCTGCAATTTTTAATAAAAGGAAAAAATCTACCATACTGTGTACCGCTGTTTCGCTTTGTCCTACACCTACCGTTTCTATGATTATGGTATCAAAGCCACAGGCTTCACATAAAATGATACTTTCTCTTGTTTTACGAGCAACACCACCTAAACTATCACCAGAAGCACTTGGTCTAATAAATGCCTGTTCGTCTTTTACTAATTCTTCCATACGCGTTTTATCACCTAGAATACTTCCGTGTGAGACAGAACTGCTTGGATCTATGGCTAGAATCGCTACTTTTTTACCTAAGGCAGTAAGATGCTTCCCAAAAGCTTCAATAAACGTGCTTTTTCCTACTCCGGGAACGCCAGTGATTCCTATTCTAATAGAATTATTAGCATAGGGCAAGCACCCTTTTATTACTTCATTGGCTTTTGGTAAATGTTCTGGATTTGTACTTTCAATTAAAGTAATAGCTCGGCTCAAAGCTACTTTATCACCTGCAAGAATTTTTGCAATTAATTCGCTTTCAGACAGCTTGTGTTTTCTGCGTTCTTGAATTTCTTTGGCAACTTTATTACTCAAAAAATCAGTAGCAGAAACACCTGCTATTTCATTTAATGCCGATATGTTTTTTTTTGGTGCCAAAAACAAATATTTTTGTAAAAATAGTAATTTATTATTTACTTTTGAACTTATTCCTGTATTTGGTTTTTTAATTAATTGAATGCGTTTCAGGACTTATTATGTAATTTATGAATAATACAAACACCTTACTATTACAAAAACTACAACAAATTGTTGGTCATGAATTTGTTTTTTATGATACCGATACGTTACTTCAATATGGTCATGATGAAACGGAAGATTATTCCTTTCCACCAAATTTTTTAGTGAAACCAAGAACTACACAAGAAATTGCTGCCATTGTAAAATTGACAAATGAATATGCTATTCCGCTTGTGCCCATTGGTGGACAAACAGGGTTGAGTGGAGGAGCTTTAGCAATTCTTGGAGGTATTGGTTTGTCTATGGAACGATTAAATAAAATTCTTCATATAGATGAAAATAATTTACAAGTTACAACTGAACCTGCTGTTATTACTCAAGTGCTTCGAGACGCAGTTGCAGAAAAAGGATTGTTTTATCCAGTAGATCCAAGTAGTATGGGAAGTTGTTTTATTGGAGGAAATATCGCTGAAAATTCGGGAGGAGCCAGAGCAGTTAAATATGGTGTTACAAAAGATTATGTATTAAACTTAGAAGTTGTTTTACCTACGGGCGAAATTATTTGGACGGGCGCAAATACATTAAAAAATTCTACAGGTTATAATTTAACACAACTTATGGTAGGGAGTGAAGGTACTTTGGGTATAGTTACCAAAATAGTATTGAAGCTTTTACCTTTAAATAAGCATAATGTACTTTTATTAGTCCCTTTTTATAAAGCGGAAGAAGCTTGTGAGGCTGTATCGGCTATTTTTAGAGCGGGTATTGTGCCGAGTGCTTTAGAATTTATGGAACGCGATGCAATTGATTGGGCAGTAAAATATATTGAGGGAATAAGTATTATTATTCAACCTGAACATCAAGCGCATTTGCTTATAGAAGTAGATGGAAATTATCCAGAGATATTAATGCTGGAGGCTGAAAAAATACTTGAAGTAGTTGAACAATTTTCTATAGACGAAGTCCTGTTTGCTGATACCGAAGAACAAAAAAATGCCATATGGAAAATGCGAAGAGGTGTCGCTGAGGCAGTCAAAGCAAATTCTATATATAAAGAAGAAGACACTGTTGTACCTAGATATGAATTGCCTAAATTATTGAAAGGTATTAAACAAATTGGTGTAAAATATGGCTTTCAATCTGTGTGTTATGGGCATGCAGGAGATGGAAATTTACATGTGAATATTATTAAAGGAACACTTTCAGATGCTGCTTGGCAAAATGAAGTGCCGAAAGGAATTAAAGAAATTTTTGAATTGACTGTAGCCTTAAAAGGTACAATTTCTGGCGAACATGGGATTGGGTATGTACAAAAAAACTACTTACCCATAGCTATGCAACCTAAACAAATAGACGTTTTAAGAAATATTAAAAAAGTATTTGATCCCAAAAATATTTTAAATCCAGGTAAAATTTTACCAGACTAAAAAAAATGATTCCTTTTGGGAATCATTTTTTTTTTAATTTAAGCCAAGTTGTTTAATAATATCTTCACTTAATAACATGCTCAACATGGCTTTATCCTTTTCTAAGGTAATGAATTTCCATATATTTTTTGTTGAATCATCTGCAACAGCCAAAACATCAACACGTAAAGTGGCATAAAATGATTTTGTTATGTCATCATACGACACATCTGATGCACCTGTGTTTTCTTTTAACATATCTACAATCATCTCTTCTGAACCTGCAATGTCAGTTTTAAATGATAACTTCATTTTATTATTATAACTAAACTTGCAAAATACTTGCTTGTCAATTTTTTTTATTTCCCCAAAACTAAATTTTGGATCAATTTTTTCTAATTTGATACTCATTTGATCATTTTCAAACATATTTGTCATCATTTCCAGCATTTGGTCTTTTGGTGCAATGTCAAAAACTTTAGGATAGGTAAAATCCATCATTTTTTCAAAATCCAATGATATCGAATAATCTAACATTTTTTGAGATTCAGATTTTAATGATGCTAAGTCTTGAGCAAAACCAATAATACTTAATAAAGTAATTAATAATGTAAATTTAAATTTCATGGGTAAAAAATTAAGTTAGTAATTGACTTATTCTAGATTTTGCATCAAAATTGTAGATGAAAAAAAGAAAAACCAGATAAATATTTTGTGAATATACAATAATTTATTTTTCTAGCAAAGTAGCGTCAGCATTTTTAAAAGTAGGAGGTAAATGATTGATATTTGCTACTCTTTTTTTATTTAACTTTAAAACAATATCATGTTCTATAGTAAATAATAATGCCGACATGAATGGATTATTCATATAAGGAACAAGTTCGTTTTCTAAAGTATCAAGAGGCATTATCTTTTCAATTTCTTGTAAACCTTCATTATAAATTTTAAAAATAACAGAAGCTTGTAGTGTTTGGTCAATAATTTTTGTACGTACAAAAATGTTTTGTAGTTCGGGTTTACCTATTGTTTTAGCTAACGTTAATTTGGCAAACGTTTTATTTTTAATACTTTCTTGTACTAAAGAAAAAAAGTGTGAATAGGTTTCCGTGTTCATGTTAAGTTTAATGTAAAGGTGATAGAATTCAATGCGCTAAGGTAATGCTTTTTTCAATGTTTGGTATAGTATTCGATTTGATTCCGTTTTTGCTGAATAATATATTTTTTCATGATCTTTTGTTTCTATCAAAAGAATAGGTTTTTGATTGGAATTAAGCAAAAGTTTTACTTTTTCCCCTATTTGGGTTCTGAAATATCCTTTTTTTACTGTTTCAAATGCAAAACCATTTGTTTTATGTGCCATTGGAGGTAGTTCGTTTACCAAGTATGTTGCAAGAATATCTTGTTTTTGAAGTGTTGCACCATATGAACCTGTTAGTTCTATTTTTGTTGCACTAATATGTAGTTCATTTTCTTTTAACGTTTCTTGAAAGCCATATAAAATACCGATAAATAAAGCCAATAAGCCAGTCATTACCGCATATAGTAATATTCGTTGTTTAGTAGAGGTTGAATGTGAATATTTTTTATTACTCGTCCAAATAAAATACGTATAAGCTAAAATAGGATAAATTCCCATAAATAATCCGCTAACATCTGCATCTATGAAATAAAAAATAAATAAACCAATACTACATAATGAGGTGCCTAAAAAAATATGAAATTTTTTAAAATACGGAATATAACCTTTAATGTCAAATTCCTTTTTCTCTTCTTCAGACATAGTATTGTAGCCCGATAATAAATAGGAAGCATTTTCTTCTGTTACCAAGAATCCAATACCTGTAAGTAGTATACTAATGAATAGAATAGGGAAGAGCATGATTAATTTATTTTAAAACATTGAAGTTGTAATTATCTGAAAATTAAAAATCCCCAACGTATATGTTGAGGATTTTGATATATGGAATTTTTACTCGTTAACTAAAACCCATTCACCTTTTGCTAATAAAGGTTCGGCTTTTTTGTATTTCATAGTTTCACTTTTGCCACTCATTACATGTTTAATCGTTACATTGTCATTACGATTAATTTTTGGTTGGTCACGTGTAATTGTTTCTGTTACCGCTGGACGTTGTGGTGCGTTAGTTTCTCCATTATTTTTATTTCCACCACCAAAGTCTTCTTTAGATTCTATATACTGTTCTTGTTTGCTATCATGTGCTTCTTGAATCGTATTTGCACTTTGTGACGGTAAGTTTCCTTTAAACAAAAAAGAAATTACATCTCTATTTACTTGCTCAAGCATGGCTTTAAACAAATTAAAGGCTTCAAATTTGTAAATTAATAAAGGATCTTTTTGTTCGTGCACCGCTAATTGAACAGATTGTTTCAATTCGTCCATTTTTCTTAGGTGTTTTTTCCAAGATTCATCAACGATAGCCAATGTGATATTTTTTTCAAAATCTGTGATTAAAGATTTCCCTGCTGTTTGATAGGCTTTGTTTAAATCAGTTACCACATTTAATGTTTTAATGCCGTCGGTAAACGGTACAACAATGCGTTCATATTGACCATTGTTATTTTCGTAAACATCTTTGATTACTGGAAAAGCTTGGTGTGCATCTCGTTGTACTTTTTCTTCATAATAGTTATAAGCTGCTTTATAAGCTGCTGCTACTATTTGTGCTGGATTTAATTTAAGAAAATCAGCTTCTGATACGGGCGAACTGATAGAAAGTGTTTTGATTAATTGGAATTCAAATCCTTTATAATCATTAACAGCTTTTGTATTTTCTACAATTACTTCACAAGTATCATAAATCATGTTTACAATATCAACTTTAAGGCGCTCTCCTTCTAAAGCATGTCGACGACGTTTATAAACAACTTCACGTTGTGCATTCATAACATCATCATATTCTAATAAACGTTTACGTACACCAAAGTTGTTCTCTTCTACACGTTTTTGAGCTCTTTCAATAGATTTGGTCATCATGGAATGTTGAATCACTTCGCCTTCTTTTAATCCCATTCTGTCCATTACTTTGGCTACTCTTTCAGAACCAAATAAACGCATTAAGTTGTCTTCTAAAGATACATAAAATTGAGAACTTCCCACATCTCCTTGACGTCCTGAACGCCCTCTTAACTGACGGTCAACTCGACGAGAATCGTGACGTTCTGTACCTATAATAGCCAAACCACCTGCTTGTCTAACTTCTTCAGAAATTTTAATATCTGTTCCACGCCCCGCCATATTAGTAGCAATCGTAACAACTCCTGGTTTTCCTGCTTCAGCAACAATTTCGGCTTCGCTTTTGTGCATTTTTGCATTCAATACATTGTGAGCAATACCACGCATTTTAAGCATTCGACTTAATAATTCTGATATTTCAACAGAAGTAGTACCAATTAATACAGGTCTTCCAGCTTGAGATAATTGAACCACATCTTCAATAACGGCATTGAATTTTTCGCGTACCGAACGGTAAATTAAATCGTCGCGATCTAAGCGAGAAATAGGCTTGTTTGTTGGAATTTCAACTACATCTAATTTATAAATTTCCCAAAATTCGCCTGCTTCAGTAACAGCAGTACCTGTCATTCCGCTTAATTTACTGTACATTCGGAAGTAATTTTGTAGCGTAATTGTTGCAAAAGTTTGAGTAGCCGCTTCAATTTTTACATTCTCTTTTGCTTCAATAGCTTGGTGTAACCCGTCTGAATAACGACGGCCATCCATGATACGACCTGTTTGTTCGTCTACAATTAATACTTTGTTATCCATGATAACATATTCTGTATCTTTTTCAAATAGGGTATAGGCTTTTAACAATTGCGTTAAGGTATGAATGCGTTCAGATTTTACTGAAAAATCTCTGAATAAAGCTTCTTTTAATTCGCCTTCAGCTTCTATAGCAAGATTTTGTTTTTCAATAGCTGCGATTTCCATACCAATGTCTGGCAATACAAAGAAATTAGCATCAGTATCTTGAGAAAGAAACTTAATTCCGTTATCTGTTAATTCTACCTGATTATTTTTTTCTTCAATTACAAAATATAACGCTTCATCAATTTTATGCATTTCTCTGCTATTGTCTTGCATGTATTGATTTTCTGTTTTTTGTAATACTTGTTTTACCCCTTCTTCAGAAAGGAATTTAATTAAAGCTTTATTTTTTGGTAAAGCACGGTAGGTTCTTAATAAATAAAATCCGCCCTCTTTTGTATTCCCTTCTTTTAATAATCGTTTAGCTTCTGTTAAGCAATCTGTTGCAATTTTCTTTTGAAGGCTAAATAAGTTTTCTACTTTTGGTTTTAGCTCTAAAAATTCATGTCGATCGCCATCTACAACAGGCCCTGATATAATTAAAGGTGTACGAGCATCATCAATTAATACAGAATCGACCTCATCCACAATGGCATAATTATGTTTGCGTTGCACTAAATCTTCAGGTGCATGCGCCATATTGTCTCTTAAGTAATCAAAACCGAATTCATTGTTTGTACCATAAGTAATATCTGCTTCATATGCTTTTCTACGTTCAGTAGTGTTTGGTTGATGATTATCAATACAATCGACTGTTAATCCGTGGAATTCAAATAATGGTGCTTTCCATGTACTATCTCGACGAGCTAGATAATCATTAACAGTTACTAAATGTACGCCATTACCAGTCAGCGCATTTAAATAGATAGGTAAGGTTGCAACCAGTGTTTTACCTTCTCCAGTTTGCATTTCTGCAATTTTACCTTGATGTAAAACAATACCGCCAATCAACTGCACATCATAGTGAATCATGTCCCAAGTAATTGCTTTTCCTGCCGCATCCCATGAGTTTGCCCATACCGCATTGTCGCCTTCAATTTTTATGTAAGGTTTAGAGGCAGATAATTCTCTATCTTTTGGTGTAGCTGTAACTGTAATAGTACTATTTTCTTTAAAACGTCGTGCTGTTTCTTTCACTACAGCAAAAGCTTCTGGAAGAATATCTGCTAACACTTTTTCTGAAACATCATAAGCTTCTTTTTCTAATTTATCAATATCTAGATAAATAGTTTCACGTGCATCAATATCTTCAGTATTTTCAGCTTCAGTTTTTAAAGTAGCTATTTGTGCATCTTGATGCGCACGAGCGTCTTTTATTTTTTCTTTAAAATAAGTAGTTTTTGCTCTTAATTCATCATGAGAAAGTTGCTGTAATGTACCTTCAAATGATTTGATTTTAGTAACAAGCGGTTGAATGGCTTTGATGTCGCTGGCAGATTTATCTCCAACAAATATTTTTAATATCGAATTAACTATACTCATAATTTTTTATTTAGTTCACCTTATATGGTGTTCGTTTGCAAAGATAACCAAAAAAAAAGCCTCTTGAAAGAGACTTTTTAGTTGTGTTATTATTTTTTTAATATTCATCCTCGTTCCAAAGATAATCTTCGTCAGTTGGATAATCCGGCCAAATCTCTTCCATTGATTCATAGATTTCACCTTCATCTTCTATTGACTGTAAATTTTCAACCACTTCTAATGGTGCTCCAGTTCTAATAGCATAGTCGATCAATTCATCTTTAGTAGCTGGCCAAGGCGCATCGCTCAAATAAGATGCTAATTCTAACGTCCAATACATCTTTTATAGATTTTTAATTTATGCAAAAATAATTTTTAAACTCAAAAAGTCAAGTTTTTTTTAAACTTTTTTTTAAATTTTTTAAGAACGTAATTTTTTAGGGCTCAGACGTTTAATTTTTAACAAATTGCCGCCCTAATATTTATATGCTTTACTTATAAATTAGGATTTTTTTGGAATCCACTTTTTTTCCTCTGCTTGTAGATCATAGGACAACTTTCGTGCCAATACAAATAAATAATCTGAAAGACGATTTAAATAACCTAGAACAGTTTCTTCAAGTGCTTCAACTTCATTAAGATACGTGGCTAAACGTTCGGCTCTACGACACACACAACGAGTTATATGACAATATGACACGGTCGTATGACCTCCAGGTAAAACAAAATGCGTCATTGGTGGTAAAGCTGTATCCATTTCATCAATTTTTTTTTCAAGCAAATGAATATCTTCGGTGGAGATTCTATTTATTGTTAAACGAGGTTGCCCATTTTTTAAAACTTCTTTCTCGGGAGGAGTAGCCATAATGGCACCAATTGTAAATAGACGATCTTGTATTTCTATTAGTACTTCTTTATAGTGGTTTTCTATTTCTTGATCTCTAAGTAAACCAATGTGCGAATTTAGTTCATCTATAGTGCCATAACTTTCAATTCGTATATGATGTTTGGGTACTCTAGTTCCTCCAAATAACGAAGTGGTACCTGCGTCTCCTGTTTTTGTATATATTTTCATGTGTAGATAATTAGTTGTTTTAAAAAGGTTATAGAGAATCGCTTTTCTTCCTTTATATTTGTTTGTAATAATTTTGTTGATACTAGCGATTTCATAATTTTAAAAATTAGTACTAACCTTTTGAAATACGAATGATTTATTTTTTTTGTTTCTGTAAGGATGCAAGAATTCCTGTTGTTAATGCAAGACCTATGAATCCTAATGAAATCCACTCGGGAAATTTAATATAATGTACCAAAAGCATTTTAACACCCACAAATATTAGGATGGCAATTAGGCTGTATTCTATATAGCTAAATTTTTCTAACATATTGGCCAAAAAGAAATACATGGAACGGAGTCCTAATATAGCAAAAATATTTGAACTAAATACGATAAACGGGTCTGCTGTAATTGCTAAAATTGCAGGTACACTGTCTATAGCAAATACTACATCCATTAATTCAATTACTAGTAAAGCAATAAAAAGAGGTGTTACATAATTAATGCCATTTTCCCTAATAAAGAATTTTTGACCATTTATCTCATGCTTAATAGGAAAAATTTTACCAATAAATTTGTAGACTTTTGAATGCTGTGGATCAAATTCATCTTCTTCTTTTTTAAGCAACATTTTTAGAGCGGTAAAGACTAAAAATGCACCAAAAACATAGGTTATCCAGTTAAACTGATTGATTAATGCTACGCCTAAAAAAATCATTAACCCTCTGAATACTATTGCGCCTAAAATACCCCAAAATAAAACGCGGTGTTGAAATTTTTGTGGTATTTTAAAAGAAGCAAATATGATGGCTATTACAAAAATATTATCTGCACTTAACGAAAGTTCAATTAAATAGCCTGTAATGTATTTTATAGAAGCATCGTAAGGACTTAAATGTGTTGGGTTTTCAATGTATTGATGTTTGTATAAAAGATATAAAACCCCTGAAAACAAGAACGAAAGTGTTACCCATAAAAAAGTCCATTTTGAAGCTTCTTTTGTGCTAATTATATGTGGATTTTTGTTAAAAACACCTAAATCTAGTGCTAAAAAAAGGGTTATAGCAGAGAGAAAAACAATCCAAACAGTCATATATAATTCATTTTTTTACAAACTTACATATTTTTTTAGTTACCCATGTGTTATTTTGTATATTTCCCGTTAAACTTTAGTTTCTATAAATGGTTTTTAGATAGTTTTGAAACGGGTAAATAACCAATATGCAATTCATCTTTATATAAACTGTTGTTTTTAATTAATTCTATTTGATATTTTTCTTTAAATGATGGATGTAAAATATCATTTACGTTAAACATGTCATCAATGTCAATTCCGTATTTGTCATCAATATGTGATGCTGCGCCTTTAAATGAGTATTTTTTATAAAAGCTGCTAGATTTAATTTCTTTTATGGCTTCAGAAGCGGAAGGTGCAACAATGAGTTCCTTGTAATGATGCTCTTCAAAAGAATCAGGTAAATAGCCTCCTAAATTCATAAAAAATAAATGTTTTTTTGCGTTTGTAGAGTTAACTTTAGGTTTAATTTTTACACTATAATTGCCTACTTGTGTTACTTTTTTCCAGCAGTCAATATGAAATTTACCTTCGCATTCTGGCCAGAAGGCTTCAATGTAAGGGATCATTTCATGTAAAGATGCTCCTATTCCAAAAAAAATATCGTGTTGCTCAGTGAATCTGTTTTTTGGTGTACAACCAATTAATATCATGTATAAATTTAGGGCTTCTTCTTTCATTTTTAATAATTATTTAA
>NZ_CALFIG010000299.1 GCF_937876455.1 uncultured Flavobacterium sp. | reverse complement strand
GCTGGAATATTTTTCTACCAGGCTTTTGGCCTAATCAATTTTCAGAGTGGGAACCGGTAAATGAATTTATTTTCCGCGCTAAAAAAGAAGTTATTGGGAACCATTGCTGGTGCATCCGACCAGATGCCTTACCATCTGTAATTCAGTTTTTTACCACCAGGCCACACACGCACTTAGACGAAGTAATGAGGGAACTGCAGCAGCACTTTGAAATGTATATCGCTATTCCTTCATTTGCGCACCAAAATGGCCAATGGAGCGATACCAGCGACCAACCTTCCTACACTGATCCTACACGGAAATATTTTAAAGATCGTTTATAAAATGAAAAACAGTTTCAAAAATTCGTCTATCGTTCTGACTGCCTTTATTTTAACGCAGTTTGGGGCTATTCTATTGGCATATTATTATAAAGTAGCGATTGGCGTTACTGCCGGGGGACTTCTCGGTATACCCTTTGGGCCAACAGGTGTGCTGGTTGGTGAAACAATTGGCGCCATTCTCGATCACATTATTTCAAAATAACATAAATCACATGAAAACAGATCAACCAAAATACGCAGAATCATTTTACGTTTCGAAGTACGGGCCATGCCCGGCCAGCGAAAAAAATGCGCCAACTTTCACCTATAACGATATGATCGAATTCGCCAATGACTTTCACCAGACTGCTGAAATTCAGTCGAAAGAACCTGAAAAAAGCAGTCCTGAACCTGGTAAGACGCTTTGGAATTATGCCTTGGGCGCGGCAATGATAGGCCTGATTATAGGGATATCTTGGGGCGTGGTACTGGGTGTAGTTTTAACAATTAAAACACAGGAACCGCCGAAAAAAACTAATACTTTTATTAAATTAACAAAGGCGGATGCAGGATAATGGTTTGCGGCTTTGTGTCTGTTTGTCCACTTGCACAAAGCTTCAATTTAACAACAAACTTAATGGGGCAAATAGCACAAAACCGCTGGTAGGCGTATGTGGCGGTTAATTTAGTAGAAACTTTAATTTTAAAACGATGATAACAGGAAAAGATTTAATCGAAATGGGATATAAACCCAATAAGCTGTTTAAAGAAGCAATCGAATACGCTAATGCAAATAATTTGAGTGGCGATGCTTTGCGGAATTACATGGATAGCATACAACCAATTCACATTGAGCCACACAAACAGCCTTTGGGCTTTCATAAAAACATTCAACCTGAAAGCGAAGAAGAACAAGGGAATGTTGAAATGGTTTTGCGTGATATGAATTTGTTAATGGTTACACCAACAATTCAAGCAGGTGCGGTAATGCCTGATGCTTGTCCAACTGGCGAAGGACAAATACCTGTTGGCGGTGTTGTTGTTGCAAAAAACGCAATACACCCATCAATGCACTCTGCTGATATTTGTTGCTCTGTAATGATGACAAATTTTGGGAAGATTAAACCAAAATTAGTTTTAGATGCAGCACATTCAATTACTCATTTTGGCGGTGGTGGACGTGATGAATATTCAGAACTTCCAACCGAACTTGAAGAAAGGATTTTGAGTAACCACTTCTTGAAAACTGATAGAAGCCTAAATTTTGCAAAAAGCCATTTAGCAACGCAAGGAGATGGAAACCACTTTTTATTTATCGGAGTTTCAAAATTGACTGGCGAAACTATGATGGTAACGCATCACGGCAGCCGTGGATTTGGTGCAAACCTTTACAAAGCTGGGGTTGAAGTGGCTGAAAGATTTAGAAAAGAAATTAGCCCTAAAACAAGCCCAAAAAACGCTTGGATACCATTTGACACAGAAGATGGTAAAGCATACTGGGAAGCATTGCAGATTGTAAGAGAGTGGACAAAATTAAACCACACCACTATTCATAATGCAACTGCTGAAAAACTTGAAGCTGATATATTGAATAGATTTTGGAACGAACACAACTTTGTTTTCAAAGATGGTGATTTGTTTTACCACGCAAAAGGAGCAACACCACTTGATGATAAGTTTGTGCCTGATAGCCAAAATGGATTGCGTTTAATTCCTTTGAATATGAGCCAACCTGTATTAATTGTAAAGGGCAATACGACCGAAAATAATTTAGGATTTGCACCACATGGAGCAGGTAGAAATATTAGCCGTAGACAGCACAAAAGAAACAAAGCTCACAAAACTATTGAAGAAATTTTTGCAGAAGAAACGCAAGGATTAGATGTTCGTTTCTTTTCAAATAACATTGATATTTCAGAATTACCTTCTGCTTACAAAGATGCTGAAATGGTTAAACGTCAAATGCAAGAATTTGGACTTGGTGATGTTGTTGATGAAATTATGCCTTATGGTTGCATTATGGCTGGAGATTGGGAAATTGATGCTGCGTGGAGAAAGAAACGTCAATCGAAGCAGTAATGTAGCCATTACGCCAAACGTGCTCAGGCTTGGCGCAGTAGCCGAAGCGTCAGCCTGTTCGGTCGGGGCTATTGCCGCCAAACCCGTGTTACCGGCTGGACTTTTTACGGATCTTAAATTGAAAACGAATGAATACAGAATTGATGTTTAGTAGCAAGACGGAAATGTGGGCTACTCCACAGGACTTTTTTGATAAAATAAATGAGCAATACAATTTTTCTTTAGATGTATGTGCTATTCCCAATAATGCAAAAGTTGCCAATTTCTTTACTCCTGAAATAGACGGACTAAAACAGGAATGGAAAGGCACTTGCTGGATGAACCCGCCATACGGTAGAGAAATTGGTAAATGGGTTGCAAAGGCTTATGAGGAAGCAGTAGAAAAGAAAAATTGTATTGTGGTTGCTTTGTTGCCTGCCCGAACCGATACAAGATGGTTTCACGATTACATCTATATGATGTATGGTGTCGAAGTGGATTTTATTAAGGGCAGGCTAAAATTTGGTAACGGTGAAAATTCAGCCCCATTTCCGTCTATGGTGGTCGTCTTTAAGCCTTGCCGGTAACAGCGGCGAATTGGCGACGGTCCGTAAACAAAACACAGCATATTGGCATTAACGCTCGGCGCCAATTTGTTTTTAGCACTTCGTTTTGCAAGCGTGAGCAAACATTTTAAATTTATAGTATGGATAATAATAAAACAAACGCTTTGGGCGGCGCAGGTAGCGGAAATTATAAAGATAAATTTTGTGATAATAATTGCATTGAGTGTTTAGGCGGCGCAGGTAACGACATTTCTTGTGGCACAAAAATACAAGCCACATTACCTTCTGGGCTACAAACAACTTTAAGATATTGCAAAAAACACGGTTGGATTGGCGGTGGCGGTGGATGTTTTATCGCAAACGGAATTGGAGAATCATGGCGAGCATCTGGAGGCGGTGGGTCGGGGCAAAATCAGTACTAACGGGCTGGCCTTTCGGTCAGGCCTTTGGCTTGCCAAAAGGCTGTGTTTGCGGAAGTCCCGTAGGGCTTACGCAGACCGAAAGGCCAGCCCGTTAGGCGGAAAGCGCAGGGTGGAGGCCGTAGGCCGGCGGAGGGATTTCCGCTAAACGTTTTGCAGATTGGCGGTCGTTTTAATGCCGACAATGTGCTGTTACCAGCAGTTAATATTCACAATTTAAAAATGAAAATATGATTTGGCATAAGATTGAAAACAAAAAGCCACTTGCCTATATGACTGGCGGATGGGATGGTAAAAAGAGCGACAAAGTATTAGTATGCACAAGAAGTGGAAGATACTACGTTGCTGAAATGTATGAGGGTATTTTAGATGGTAGCGAATTTTGCGACTTCTACGATGACCGAGATTTTGAAATTGAAAACGTGGCTTTTTGGACTGAGATTGATAGTCCGTTTTAATTGCTGGTAACGGATGGCGGCTTGGCGGTCGTTTTAATGCCGCCAAACCGCTGTTATAAGTAGTTGCGGATTATTAAGAACAAATGTTGATACGGAGAACGAAAAAAACTTTTATTAAAATGAGCGAAGGAAAAAGAAAATTATTATTTGGTGATTGTTTAGAACTGATGAAACTGATACCAACAGGTAGTGTGGATTTAGTTGTAACAGACCCACCATACGAAATTGAAGATATGAAACCATACTTTGCAGAAATGCTTAGATGTTTGAGTAAAGATGGTTCAATTTACGTTTTTGGAAATAAGAATATGATTGCTGAACATTGGTTTTCGCAAATGAAAATTGATAAAAAGGAATTACTTATTTGGCACTACAAAAACTCACCAAAACCAAAAGGTAGATGGCGAATGAGTATGCAACCAATAATTTATGGATATAGAGGCAATTCAATTTTTAACGAAGATGCTGTAAGAGTTGAATATAACGAAAGTACAAAGAAACTGAATGGTAGAATAAGACCTTCAAGCGGTAGAATGGATAAATGTAGTGCTTACGATACTTCAAAAGGTGCTTTACCGAGAGATGTGATTGAAAGACCTGCATTACTTGGACACCTTTCAAAAGAAAGAACAGGACACCGTGACCAAAAACCGATTTCAATTATTACCGATTTGGTTTTAGCATCAAGTAATGTTTTAAAATATCTTGAAACAAGACCACAAGTTATTGCTTTTATTAAAAATGATTCAGACAATAAAATAGTTGATGGTTTGATGCTTAAATTACAATCTGATAGCAGAATTAAAGATTTAAAATATGTTCCAAAGGAAGAAGCTTTAGAGATTTACAAAAAGATCGGAAGAGCGTCGTGTAGGGAAAGAGTGTCTTCGCCTGTGTAGATCT
>NZ_CALFIG010000298.1 GCF_937876455.1 uncultured Flavobacterium sp. | reverse complement strand
CTATGCCATGTGTTGCTTTATAATCTACTATTAAATTTTTGGCTGGTTCAGGTCTTGGGCCCCAATCTGCTATGATCGCTAAAGTTTCTGCATCAATTATAACTAATTTAGGAATCGCTCTAGTTCCATTCGTTAAAAAATGTTGCATTACCGCATCATTATCATCTCTCAAAATAATTTTCATATCAATTAAAGAAGTTTCTTCCGCTATTTTATGCAAAACAGGAATACAGTTTGCTGCATCACCACACCAACCTTCTGCCAGAACTAACCAAATGTATTTTTTAGTTAATTTTGAAAATGTTGCAACTACTTCAGGGAGTACTTGAATTGTTTTGTCTAATCGATGCATTCTTGCCTGATTCAATTCAGAATAATGCACTAAATCTGCATTTTGTTCATGACCCGTGGCCTTTCCTTCTGTTAATAATTGTGCAATATGTGCTCTATATTCTGGATAAGTAAAGCTATTTAATAAACTTGCTTCTATTAATTTTTTCATTGTCTAGTTCTATTAATTCATTAAACTTCGAATCAAAAATACACTTTCTTAAAATAAAATTATGTAGTAATTGTTACCAAATTTTTTATACCATTTTAGTAGTAGAAGTCGTTGGTCATAATTAACTTAAAAAATTGCGTTTGATTTAAAAATTAGAGAATTTGTTAAATAGTACACAACCATACGATTTTGAATCTGGCTTAAGAGGTATATACTTTACCATTAAAGTTTATTTTTTACATTTTTATAATTTTCTTGGATAAATAGTATATTTGCAACAGAAATTGCATTTAGTAACAACCTCTATTATGAAATACAAAAGAATTCTTCTCAAATTAAGCGGTGAAGCTTTAATGGGTGATCAACAATATGGTATTGATCCAAAAATGTTAGCTTCTTATGCTGCAGAAATTAAAGAAATACACAATAAAGGTGTTGAAATTGCCATTGTTATTGGTGGTGGAAATATTTTTAGAGGATTAGCGGGTGCTAGTAGTGGAATGGATCGAGTGCAAGGTGACTACATGGGAATGTTAGCCACTGTGATTAATGGAATGGCATTACAAGGTGCATTAGAAGACGCTGGGATGCAAACTCGTCTTCAAACCGCCCTTAAAATTGAATCTATTGCCGAGCCTTATATTAAAAGAAGAGCAACACGTCATTTAGAAAAAGGAAGAATTGTAATATTTGGTGCAGGTACAGGAAACCCTTATTTTACCACCGATACAGCTGCTGTTTTAAGAGGAATTGAAGTGCATGCCGATGTGATTTTAAAAGGAACTCGTGTAGATGGTGTTTATACAGCAGACCCAGAAAAAGACAGTAATGCTGTTAAATTTGATTACATTTCTTTTGAAGATGTGCTTGCTAAAGGTCTTAATGTAATGGATACTACAGCTTTTACATTGAGTCAAGAAAACAAACTTCCAATCATTGTTTTTGACATGAACAAACCTGGAAATTTATTAAAAGTGTGTGAAGGCGCAACTATTGGAACAACTGTAACTATTTAAATAAAAATACGATTTAAAAACATAACAAGATGACTGAAGAAATTAACTTTATCATTGATAGCGCTAAAGAATCTATGAATGGTTCTATTGCGCATTTAGAAAAAGAATTTTTAAACATTAGAGCAGGAAAAGCATCTCCTCAAATGTTAGGTGGTGTTTTTGTTGATTATTATGGTTCGCAAACACCTTTGTCACAAGTAGCAAATATTAATGCTGCCGATGCTCGAACATTAACTGTAACGCCTTGGGAAAAGACCATGTTACAGTCTATTGAAAAAGCTATTATGATTGCTAATTTAGGGCTTAACCCAATGAACAATGGTGACAATATTATTATTAACATTCCAGCATTGACTGAAGAGCGCAGACGTGATTTAGTTAAACAAGCTAAAGCTGAAGCTGAAGATGCAAAAATAGGAATTAGAAATGCCCGAAAAGACGCTAATAACGACATCAAGAAAGAAGAAAAAGAAGGAACTTCTGAAGACGTTTGTAAAAAAGCAGAAGAAGACATTCAAAAATTAACAGATAGTTATATTAAAAAAATTGATGATTTATTAGTTGGAAAAGAAGCTGAAATCATGAAAGTTTAGGTATAATTTACAAAAAAACAAGGCTGGTTTTTACTAGCCTTTTTTAATATAAATCGATTGAAAAAAATAAATTCTTCAACACTTACACTTTCACAAATCCAAAGTAAAATGGAGTACTATTGTAGCTACCAAGAAAGGTGCTATAAAGAAGTGGAAGAAAAATTTTATGAGTATAAACTCACCTCAACAGAAAAAGAACAAATTTTAGTATATCTTATTGAAAACAACTTTATTAATGAAGAGCGTTTTGCTAAAAGTTTTGTTAGAGGTAAACATAATTATAAAAATTGGGGTAAAAACAGAATTATTCAAGAATTAAAATTTAGAAATATTTCCTCAAAATTAATCGAAATAGCGCTTCAAGAAATTAATTCAGAAGAGTATATTACTCGTTTTAATGCCCTTGCTGAAAAACATTGGTTAACAATAAAAGAACGCAAAGGACAAAAGAAAAATAAAAAATTTGTAGATTATTTACTTAGAAAAGGTTTTGAGTCTCGTTTAATTTATGACAAACTAAAAGAGTTTGATAACTAAAAAAGCCTGAATATTTTCAGGCTTTTTTAATATGTTATGTTAGTACTATTATAATTGATATCTTAACAATAATTCATGTGTGCCATTTGCTCTCCCCAACAAGTCCTTACTTGTAATGTACTCATAAGCATATCCTAATTTAAAGTTTTTATTTACTTTAAACAACGTCATTCCAGCAATAGCATTATCTGTTCTGTACGTTAAAGCAAAATCAGCTAATTCGCTTACGTTTACAGCTGCTGTAAAATCTGTTGACAAAGGAGCTCCATTTACATATCTAAACATAAAAGAGGGAGAAAACGTAACCTCTTCATTGATTTGATAGGTATATCCTCCACTTAAATAAATATGGGTTCTGTCTGTTGTTACTGTGCCATAGCCTTCCACATTTTTAGCCCGCTCTGAGCTTAACATTTTTGGCGTTGATAACGATACAAAATAATTTTTGTTTTTTAAATAGAATCCTACTCCAAAATTTGGATGCATTCTTGAAATATTTCCTAAACTTGGATCCGAAGCTATATTGTAAGTCTGCAATCCTGAAGTGTTTACTTCATAGTTGTTGGCTCCAGCTTTTACACCCATAAATAAATCTAAATCGTCATTTAATTTTACTTTATACGAAAAATCAATTGACATATAGGTTTGCGTTTCTATAAACACCTTGTCACGAATTACCGAAACACCAAAACTTAAATTGTTTTCTAATGGTGTCATAAAGGAAACAGCTTGTGTTTCTGGTGCGTCTTTAATACCTGTCCATTGTTTTCTTACTGTTGAAGTAAAAATAGTTGCTTCATCAATACCTACAACCGCAGGATTTACTAAATTTAAATGTGTCTTATAGAACGCTAAAACACTTTCTTGTTGTGCCCAAAGATTACTAGTCAATAAAACTAGTAATCCCGAACTCATAACTATTATTTTTTTCATCTTCATTAGATTTATTTTATTTTCTTGAAATATATAACCAACCATCTTTATCTATTGATCCGTCACCATCCAAATCGATTTGGTAGTAATATGATCCGCCTTCTGGTAAAGTCTCCGTATTTGTTCCAAATTCACCTCCCCAATTATTTTGGTAATGCCTTGCTTTAAAGACTTCTTTACCCCATCTATTAAACACTTTGACTACAGCATTTGGATGATTTTCAATATTATAAATTACCCATGTATCATTAATTCCATCGCCATTTGGTGAAATAGCATCAGAGACGTTAATTTCAATGGTATCACAACTATCTCCTTGTCCATCGTTATCTCTATCTTCTTGATAAGGGTTATACGATTTTGGACAGTTATCATACACATCATCAATACCATCATTATCATCATCTGGGTCACAAATATCTCCCATCGTGTCATTATCTGTGTTTAATTGATCTTGATTTGCAATAAATTGACAGTTATCGTTCACGTCTAAAATTCCATCATTATCATCATCTGGATCACAATTATCTGGAATAGCATCTAAATCATTATTGCCTGTTACGGTATTGTCAAGAATCACAGTAACAACAGCCATTGCTGTGCTCACATTTCCACTTAAATCAGTAACGGTTAAGGTTACCGTGTTTGTTCCTATATTAGCACATGTAAAAGTACTTGGTGAAACCGTCATAGTAGCTATACTACAATTGTCTAATGAACCATTGTTAATTTGCGTTGCAGTAACAGCGGCAGTACCTTGAGCGTTTAATGTTACAGAAACATTTTGTGCAATTGCAGTTGGTAAAATGGCATCTATTACTGTCACAGTTGCTGTACCTGTGCTTATATTACCATTCGTATCTGTTACCGTTAATGTAACTGTATTAGCTCCCACATTAGCACATGTGAAGGCACTAGGACTAACCGTCATAGTGGCAATTCCACAGTTATCAGAAGACCCATTATTTATTTGAGCTGCTGTTATTGTTGCTTGTCCCGTTGTGTTTAGGTTAACCGTTACATTTTGAGTAACTACAACCGGTAAAATTGTCTCGTTTACAGTAACTACTGCAGTAGCAGAACTAGTATTACCGCTCATATCTGTTACTGTTAACGTCACTGTGTTTGCACCAATGTTGGCACATGTAAAGGTTGATGGACTTACTGTTACCGAAGCAATACTACAGTTATCAGTTGAGCCATTATTAATTTGTGACGCTGTAATACTTGCCGTTCCTGAAGCATTTAAGGCTACTGAAATATTTTGAGTGCTCACTATAGGTGACGTAATATCTTGAATTGTTATTGCGCCAGAAACATCTGATTTAACAACACCACAAGTACCATAAACAACTACATAATAATACCTTGGTCCAACAATTGTATTACTTGGTGTGTAAGTTGCGCTTGTTGCACCAGCAATAGCAGTACCACCTACATTTGAATTTACCGTATTGATAAACCATTGATATTCTAATTGTTGACCAGCTGCTTGAACAGTTAAAGCTGGAGGAGTTGTACTTGGACAAACATCTACAGCTTGATTATTTGGCTGTGTTGTAACCGAAGGATTAACCACATTTGGACAGTTATCAATTCCATTTGGTATGCCATCACCATCAATATCAGTATCATTGGCATCATTGATTCCATCACCGTCCATATCTGTTCCGTTATTGTTTGTACCGTCTCCATCAGGATCTGCGTCTGCTCCATTTGGAATACCATCGCCATCAATATCAGGATCATTAGCATCGTTAACACCATCACCGTCCGTATCAGGACCATTATTTACCGTTCCATCTCCATCAGGATCTGCATCTGCAGCATCATTAATACCATCGCCATCCGTATCTGGTCCATTGTTAACCGTTCCATCTCCATCAGGATCTGCATCTGAACCATTTGGAATACCGTCACCGTCAATATCAGGGTCATTCGCATCATTAATACCATCATTATCTGTATCTGGCCCATTGTTTACCGTTCCATTACCATCTGGGTCTGCATCTGCACCATTTGGAATACCATCGCCATCAATATCAGGGTCATTGGCATCATTAATACCGTCGCCATCTGAATCGGTTCCATTATTATTTGTACCATCGCCATCTGGGTCTACATCTGCACCATTTGGAATACCATCCCCGTCAATATCAGGATCATTAGCATCATTTACACCGTCGCCATCCGTATCAGGCCCGTTATCAATAACACCATCACCATTTACATCGCTATCTGCTCCATCAAGAATACCATCGCCATCTGTATCAACAGCACCGTTATCAATAGTACCGTCGCCATTAGCGTCTGAATCTGAACCGTTTGGAATGCCATCGCCATCGATATCAGGGTCATTCGCATCATTAATACCATCGCCATCCGTATCTGGTCCATTATTAATTGTACCATTACCATCAGGGTCTGAATCTGAACCGTTTGGAATGCCATCTCCATCAATATCAGGGTCATTGGCATCATTAATACCATCGCCATCAGTATCTGGTCCGTTATTAATTGTTCCATTTCCATCAGGATCTGAATCTGAACCATTTGGAATGCCATCGCCATCAATATCAGGGTCATTAGCATCATTAATACCGTCGCCATCAGTGTCTGTTCCGTTATCTACAGTTCCATTTCCATCAACATCGGCATCTGAACCATTTGGTATTGCATCATTATCACAATCTGCCGAATTCCAAGAACTACTTGCTGCTGAAGGATTAAACCCTATACAAGGGTTTGTTGGATTAGAATCCTGTCCATTTAATGTTCCATCACCATCAATATCTGGGTCTGTAGTATTTCCAATTCCATCACCATCTGTATCGGCATCAATAAATAAATTAAATGATTCTGTATCAATACCTGCTGCATTTGTAGCTGTAACTGTAAACGAAGTTTGTGCTAACGTTACAGTTGGAGTTCCTGAGATTACTCCAGTTGCTGTATTTAAACTCAATCCTGTTGGTAATGTTGGCACAATAGAATAAGTTACCATTCCACCTCCAACATTTACTGTTTGTATCGCTATAGATTGATTAATTAATCCAGAATAATTTGTATTCGCAAAACTAATACTTGGCGGTGCTAAAGTTTGAATATTTGTATTTGTAACCGAAGCGGTTGGATTGCTATACGCATCTTGATAAGCTAACGTTACATCATAAGTAGTAAATCCTAATGCTGTACCCGAAACCACATTTGATATAAGTGTTGGGTTAGTTCCTACCACATAACTAAATACTGCTGAAGTAGCATTGGTCATCGTCCAAGTAATTGGCGTTCCGCCTCCCGTAGGTGTAAATAGTAATGTTACTGAACCAGCTAATGGTGTTTCTGGTAACGTATAATTAAAGTTAAGTGTTGTGGCGCCTGTAGTGTTTGACACAGGCGACGTTAAAATAGGCGCTTGTGTTGTACCTAAACCAACTGTTATTATTTCCGTATCTATACAACCATTGCTGTTTGTATAGGTTATAGTAGTAGTACCAGAGGTTAAACCAGTTGCAACTCCATTTGGATTTATAGTTGCAACCGCAGTATTCGAGGAAACCCATGCATTGCTCGATGCGGCTGTAGTTGTAGCCGATAACGTTATGGATTCTCCTGCGCCTACTGTCGTTGTTCCTGAAATAACCGGTAAGGCATTAACCACCACATTGAAACTTGTTGTATTGGCTGGCGTACAGTAACCACTTGCTACTACAGCTCTATACGAGGTGTTTTGTGTTAAAGCAGGTGTTGTATATGTTATTGCAGTTGCTCCGATAATATCATTCCATGCTGAACCATCAAATTCTTGCCATTGTACAGTTCCTGTATTGCCTGTTAGTGTTAACGTGGTGGTTGCACCCGAACAAATCGAAGCTGTTCCCGAAATGGTTCCGCTAACAGAAGCAGGAGATATTGTAATGGCTCCTGATACATCACTTGTAAGTGTTGGAGTACAGGTTCCACTAACCACGCAATAATAATAAGTAGTTCCAGCAACCGTATTTGACGGCATATAAACTGGGAATGTAGCACCTGCTATCAATGTTCCTCCCGAAGTTGATGCGGTAGTATTTTTATACCATTGATATGTTGTATTAACGCCAGTAGCGGTTACAGAAAGAGACGCTGTGATACCATTTATACACACATTTTGAGCCGTTGTAGCAGGTTGCGCTGTGATAGCCGGGATTACAATTGCTACAGCTTTTGTAGCATTAAATGTACATCCATTTACGATGTAGGTATACGTAATTGTAAGTGTTTCTGCTCCCGCCGCAGTTAACAATCCGCTTGAAGAAATTGTAGCTGAAGCACCGTTAGAAACCGACCAAGTTCCACCCGCTAATTGATGCGTATATTGTGAAGTTGAAGAGGCGCAGATACTTGATGCGCCCGCTATATCAGAAGCACCTATAGTGCTGCCAATAAAATTAGATATTGTTCCGTTTTTTGTAAAATTGGTTAAAGTTCCATTTGAAACACTTGAAACCGCGTTTGTTGCTGTTGTAATAGTTGAATTATCGCCAGCCGCTATTCCTTGATTGAAGTTATAGTACCCCACTAAACCACTTTCATTGCCTTGCAATTGAGAAAGATAGTTCTGTTGGATTTGCGTGGTCGTTCTGGCAACGTTCCAAATGCGGGCTTCATCAATACTACCGTTAAAAAAGTTTGATGGTGTTCCAGTGGAATACATACAGCCTATTGCAACCTTAATTGCAGTAGTGCTTGATGGTGTAATATTTCCTGAAGCAGCAATCGAATTATTCAATACTCCATTTATATATATTTTTAAAGAACTCCCGTCAAAAACACCTGCAATGTGTGTCCATTGATTTAATGGTATACTTGTAGTAGCATTAACAACCCATGGAGAAGCTTCCCGCGACACATAAGGCTGACCATTTGTATTAATTCCAAGGGAATAATTTCCAGCAACGCCACCATTTTGTTTTGAAATAATTAAACTTGCCGAACTTGACGCAGCGGATCTGTTCACCCAAGCCTCTAATGTATAGTTTGTTGTATTCGCAAATTGAAATGCAGTATTCGAACCTACGTTATCCAAAACTAAATAATCATTAACGCCATCAAAATTAAGCGCATTACCAAATGGCTGCGCACAATCAATAACCGTTATGACTTGCGTTTTAGTACAACCAATTGCATTGGTATAAGTAATTGTAGTACTTCCTGCTGCCACCGCTGAAAGTTCTCCTGTTGATGAAATGGTAGCCGCTCCCGTATTAGAAGACACCCATGGAGTAGTTGCATTAGGTGTTCCTGAACCTGTTAATTGCAGGGTGTTGCCACCCACTGTCATGTTTTGAGCGCCTGAAATTGTAGGAATAGCATTTACATTAATGGTTATAGCTGTACGTGGGCTTTCACAATTTGTTGTATTATTTTTTTGACTCACGTAATAATTAATCGACCCAACAGTCGTTGTAGAAGGTGTTGGTGCTATAGTACTTGCAGTACCTCCAGTAGCAGTAGTATACCACTGTAAGGTATTACCTGTAGTAGCTGTTGCTGTTAACGCAGTTGTTGCAATTCCTTGACATAATTCTACTATTGTAGAGTTCACGGTTGGCGCCGTTGGAGTATCAATAGTAATTGATTTTGTAGCGGTTTTGGCACAACCGTTGATCAAATAGTCATAGGTAAGTGTAATTGTCTCGTTGGTAGTGGTTGTAACCAATCCCGCTGTACTTACAGTTGCTGCAGCACCACTAGATACAGACCACGTTCCGCCTGGAATTTGATGCGTATACTGTGCTGTGCTATTTGCACAAATAGTCGCAGGACCGACCATGTCAATAGCTGCCATGGTATTCCCTACAAAGTTGGACGTTGTACCTGTTCTGGTAAAATTAGTTAATGTTCCGTTTATAGTGTTATTTGCTTTATTAGTAAGTGTTGTAATTGCTGTATTTGTTCCGCCTGCAACACCTTGATTGAAGTCGAAATAAGCTAATAATCCTGTTTCATTTCCTACTAATTCAGTATTCATAGTAGACTGAATTTGTGATTGCGTTCTAGCAGTTGACCAAAAACGAACTTCGTCTAGTGCTCCGCTAAATTGTTGATCCGATTTTCCTAACCAATAAGCATTATCTGGAAGATCTAAATTAGCCAAACAAGTAACTGTAGTAAGTTGTACTCCGTCAACATAAACGCGCATAGTTGTTCCATCTTTCACTAAAGCAACATGCGTCCATTTGTTTGCTGTAAATGTAGTAGGACTACTTGCAGAAACTGCTGAACCAACAAAAGACCAACCTTCAGTCCATGAAACGTGTAATACGCCATTATTTGTTATGTACATTGAAGGGCTTCTTTTGGTTCCAGAATAGCCTAAAAAGGACAACCAAGTGTTACCCGGAGTTCCAGCAATAATATCTGAAGCAGCTGGTTTTACCCATGTTTCAATAGTAAAATTCGCCACAGATTGACTCGGGAAAATTCTTGAATTGATTTGTACATAATCTGCATTGGCTGCTGTAGTCCCAACACCAAATCCTAAAGCATTTCCAAATGGTTGGTTACAATCCACTACATTTATTGTTGCTGTGATTGAACAGCCCTCTGCTGTTGTATAAGTAATAGTTGTTGAGCCACCTCCCACGGGTGTTACCACACCTGATGATGAAATAGTAGCTGCTGCTGGGTTTGAAGAAGTCCACGGAGTAGTTGAATGTGGAGTGCCAGATCCCGTTAATTGTAATGTATTTCCTCCAACAGTCATACTTTGAGCGCCAGTAATTGTTGGTATTGCATTTACGTTTACGGTAATTGCTGTTCGTGGACTCTCGCATGGGTTTGCTATTGAAGTAGAAGTTATTGTAAAGTCAAAATCTAATGCTGAATTAGCGACATTATTTTGATATAAAACACCTGTTGAAATATAGTTGGTTTTTACAGTCATTAAATAAAACGAAACGCTATTACTACTAGTAACTTCAAAATAATACGTTTGATTTGCAGATAAAACAACATTTGAATTTGCAAATGTAAATACAGGGTTAAAATACCCTGAGCCTGTCATAGTAGCATCTGCCGTTCCTAAAAGTGTTCCTCCAAATCCATCATAAATTTTCATAGTCATTATTGGAGAATAAGCAAATATCTGTCCTATAGCTATAGAATTAACTCTACTGGTTGTAGCTACTTGAAATGTTTGTCCAAAATTAAGCCCAGAAACATAACTTGTTGTCGTTCCTGCACTAGTACTAGTAGTAACTGTTGAAGTATTTTGCAATTGACTTACATAATAAGTCGTTGTACCCACAGTTGAAGCTGAAGGTGTTGGTGCCGTTGTACTTGCTGTTCCACCTGTTGCTTGGGTGTACCATTTTAACGAATAGCCATTTATAGCTGTGGCACTTAATATAGAAGTTGTTGCTCCTAAACAATAATTAATTGTAGTTGTAGCTGTAGGCGCTGACGGCGAAGGATAAACTTTCACGATAAAATCAGAAGTTATTGTACTAGAACATGGTCCATTAATAACTACAGCTCTATAGGTTGTGTTTTGGGTTAGAGTAGGTGTAGTAAATGTAGCATTTGTTTCACCTGCTAAATCAGTCCAAACAAGATTATCAAATTGTTGCCATTGAATCGTTCCTATGGCTCCTGTTAAGGTTAAAGTTGTAGAGCCAGAATCGCAAATATTAGTTACAGAAGAGGTAATAGTACCTGCTACTGAAAGTGCATATATCTTAACTAGTCCAGAAACGTTACTCGTAACTGAAGGTGCACAAGTGCCACTTACAATACAATAATAATAAGCTTCTTCAACAGTAGTCGTTAATGGAGTATAAGTAGCACTAGTTGCGCCTGAAATCGTGGTTCCTCCTGTATTAGATGCAGTAGTGTTTTTATACCATTGATAAGTTAATCCTGCTCCAGTTGCTGTAACAGAAAGTGCTGTTGCTGTGCCATTCAAACAAATATTTTGAGCACTTAATGCCGGTTGAGCGGTAATGGTTGGCAATCTTAATACCAAAAATGATTTTGTACTTGTATATGTACAACCGTTATCAGTAAACGTATAGGTAATAGTTGACGATCCCTCTGAGTTTGCTGTAGCTAATCCTGTATTAGAATCAATTGAAATTATACTTGCATTAGATGTTGACCAAGTTCCTCCTGTATTGGTATGTGTCAATGTTGCTGATGTATTTAAACAAATACTTGGTGTACTTAAGATTGCTGGACCAACTTGTAAAATATTATTAGTAGTACCATTCATAGCCATAGAAGACAACGTCAAATGATTCGCATTTGTGGTTAAATCCGTAAGGCTTGTAATCGCGGTATTATTCCCTCCACCAATACCTTGATTAAATTTATAATACGCTACCAATCCTGTCTCACTACCTGTAAGTTGATTTGCATAGTTATTTGATATTTCAGTATCTGTTTTAACTACATTCCATACCTTTACCTCGTCAATATTTCCTGCAAAATTTCTAGATGGAGAGCCATTTCCTGTACCATTATTATATCCAACAGTTAAATTTGCTGTAGTAAAATCAGGTACAAAAGATTGTGTTCTTGTATAAGTATCAACTAAAGTCCCATCAACATACATTTTCATTTGTTTAGTAGAAGCATTGTAACTTGCTGCTACATGTTGCCATTTGTTTAGTGTTAAAACATTTACGGCAGAAGTACGTAATTCCCAACTCCAAGATCTTTCAATCATAAAAGCAAGTGCACCATTAGTAGCAGTCAATAATTGAAAATCTTGCTTTGCTATAATTCCTGCATAATTATTAAAGGCTGTAGGATAAATCCAAGCCTCTACTGTGAAATTTGTTAAACCTAAAGACGAGGTTGTTGCTTTTGTTAAATAACCTGTTGATGAAAAATTAACGGCTCTATCATAAGGATATGGAGCTGGTGGAACAGTTATTGTTACAACATTACTGGTTGCACCCGTACAAGAGCCACTTGTTACATTAGCTCTATAATACATTGTTCTTATTAAAGGTGCTGTAGTATAACTAGCAGTTGTAGCCCCAGTAACGTCTGTCCATGTAGTATTATTTGTAGAAGATTGCCATTGAATAGTACCCGTGCTACCTACCAATGAAAGTGTAGTGGTATTACCTGAACAAACTGTAGTAGCTGATGCCGAAGCAGTACCTGCAACAGACACAGGATTAATGGTAACAGCAGAAACTGTGCTTGTAACTGTACCACAAGAACCAGATACCTCACAATAATAATAAGTAGTACCTGCAGTAGACGTGTTTATAGTTAATGTTGCTGTTTGAGCTCCATTAGTTGAGCCTAAACTTGTACCACCAGTGTTTGAATTAGATGAATTTGAATACCATTGATACGTTAAACTAGTTCCTGAAGCCACTAAGTTAATGGAATTACCTGTACTAGCATTAATACATATATTTTTAGTAGTTAGCGGTTGAGTGTTTATAACTGTTGGTGCATATACTGTTGCCGCTACTGCTTTAGTCACACTTGTTGCGCCTGTTGAAGCAATTGTTATATTAGTTCCTGAGTAACTTCCTGCTGCAAGTGTAGGGATAGTTCTAACATATACTGTTGTAGATAATACACTACCTGAACTAGGTGATAAGGTTATAGTCGTTGGTGTTGTTGTTGTGCCTATCCAGGTGCTTTGATCTGTTGAAATTTGAAAATTAGATGGTGGTGTAATTGTAATTCCTGCCGTTAAATAAGTTCCAGAAACAGTGAAATTTTCATAATATGGCAATAACGGATAGTTTTGACCGCCTATCGTTATTTCGCCTGTAACTTGATTAAATTGAACCTGTGGGTTTGCACTTGGAAAGTTAGCCGCGGCAAAATAAGGATTTGGATTTATTACATTAAAATCATTAACTGAATTTTGGGAAGCTGTAAATGGGTAAACCGCTGAAATATGATATGTATTTGTTGCTGTATTTTTATATAATGCCCACACATTATTTCCAACCCAATTGTAATACAAATCATTTACATTAAGATTAATATCAGTAGCTACATTTGTATGATCTGCAATCAATCTTGGGGTTTTACAATTAGTAATCGTATTTAATGTATTTGAACTTAAAGTAATTGTTGGAGGAGGTATCGTAATTGTTAACGTTTTAGTATAATTAGCACTCACACATCCTGTAGTTGCATTTTTTACAGTTATATTAAAATCATACGTTCCAATAGCTGAATTAGCTGGAATTGTTACTGTTAAATTACCAGCGCTTCCAGAAAAAGAAGTATCAACTACAGGCGTAAAACCACTTAAAGCATTTGTTCCAACAGAAACAGAATAAAGTGATGGTGAATTAGCAATAGCCGTATAAGGAATCGTAAATGATGTAGATAATGTTGTAGCATTAGGAATGGTCCCTAATGTAATAGTAGGCAATGCGTTTACAGTTCCTGAAACAGCAACAGTTTGGTTGGTTGCTCCAGTTGATGTTAAAGAAATCGCACCCGTAGTCAATGAAGCACTTGCAGCCGTCATTCGAACATAAATTGTTGTAGTAGCTACTGTGCCTGTTGTCGGTGTTATTGAAAGAGTACTTGAATAAGACGTACCATCTAAAGAATATTCAAGACCAGTATATGCAGCAACTACAAGATTAGCTGTTAAATTTGAACCAGAAACTGTAAATGTTTGAGCGGAAGAAGAAAAACCAGAACATTTAGAAAAAGCTGTTAAAGTTCCTGTTTTTACTATTGTAGGGGTGTATGTAAAATTAGATGCACTTGTTGCCGTGCCTCCTGGAGTTATTACTTGAATAGTTCCGGTAGTACCTGTCGGTGCAACAGCTGTTATTGATGTTGAACTATTAACTGTAAATGATGTAGCTGAAACACCGTTAATTTTTACATCTGTTGCACCTGTAAAATAGGTTCCCGTAATTGTAATTGAAGTTCCTCCACTTCCTGAGGTTGGAGTGAATGAAGAAATTGTTGGAATTCCTATAATATTTTGATTTACATAATAATTAGTGTTGTAATACCCTGGCGCAACAATATCAGGTCTTCCATCACCATTAACATCTGTGCCTTTTAACCCCATAGGATTTGAAGAAGAATATGCATTGGTTGATGCTGCATAACTAAGTGTATTACTTGACGTTGTATTATTAAAAATAGCAATATAAGGACCTGAATTTGCATTAGACGCAAAAACTTCTGGATAAGCATCTCCATTAAAATTTGCTGTTTCAAAACCATTTAAAATTCCAGATGGACTACCAACAGAAGCGCTTGCACTAGAAAATACCCCTGATCCATTATTGGTAAAATAATTTATTGCACTAGTTGACGTTTTAACAACAAAATCAATATCTCCATCGTTATCTAAATCACCACTTACTATACTTCCTGCTGAAAAGGATCCTGACGTTGATGTAAAAGAACCAAACCCAGAACTCGAACCTAAAGAAATATAATATCCACTACTATATGAAAATAGAATATCTAAATACCCATCATTATTAAAATCAGCCATATCAAAATCTAATGGTGTTGTAGCTGAAGTAAGTGAAGCAGATGTCCCAAAATTAGCTGTGGCTGAACCAAGTATTCCTGTATTTAATACATATTTAATAGCAGCTCCAGAATAACTAATAATATCTAATAAACCATCTTTGTTTATATCTCCAAAACGAACTCTATTAGAGCATGCTATGGTAAAGGTCTGTTTAGCTGCAAAACTAATTGTACCTGCAGACGATGTGTTAATAAAAACATCTATCGAACTCCCAGTTGGAACAACAATATCCATTTTTCCATCACCATTAATATCTTCAGAATAAATAGCTGATGGAGTTGTAGTTGCTGTTAATGTAACTGCAGTAGAAGAAAACGTACTTGTAGATACCGTAGTTCCTGGAATTGTTATAGTGTTTTTATATACATATATACTAGATGAACTATTAGATATACTTGTATAATCAGGGAAACCATCGTTGTTATAATCTATTACCAAATTTATAGATTTCCAATCTGCTGTGGTTTGCCAAGTGGCTCCGCTTGTAAAAGTTACTGCACCATTAAAAGTACCTGTTCCATAATTATAATCCCCATTCCCAAATCCTCCATTATGAAATGTTGTAGTGAAAGATCCTTTTGAATAGGCAATTCCAGTTGCTGTATTAAGTACTTTTATTTTAGAAAAACCAGTCGTCCCATAAGGAACAGTAACTGTTAAAGATGTTGCTGTTGATGCTGTGACTGCTGCTTTTACTCCATCAAAAAAACGATATTATTTGCTGCAGTAGTATTAAATCCTGTCCCAGTTATCGTAATAGAACTACCTACTGCGCCACTTAATGGCGAAAAAGATGTAATTGTTGGTGGCGCAAGAGCAATTTTCATTGTAAAATTGATCACAGCGCTTTCACATAAGGTTGTTGCATTTTTTACCTTTAGAACAAAATCATACGTTCCAAGAGCACTATTATTAGGAATTGGAATCGTTAAAGTTCCTGAAGTTCCTGAAAACAAAACATCAGAAACAGGAGTAAATCCGCTTAATGCATTTGTTCCTGAAGAAATCGAGTACAATGTTGGAGAACTTGTTGTTGCTGTAAAAGGTATAACAAAAGATGTTGCAGATTGATCAATGTTTGAAATGTTTCCAATTGTCATAGTTGGTAAAGCATTTACGGTTCCTGACACAGCTATTGTTTGACTTGTAGCTCCTGTTGAACTTATTGAAATATTACCGGCCGGCGTTCCTGTACTAGCAGAAGTTAATCGAACATACACGGGAACGTTAGTAACTGTTCCTGCCGAAGGGGTAATAGATAATGTAGAAGTATAGGTAATGCCGTCTAAAGAATATTCATAACCCGTTAAAGCAGCAATAGCAATATTTGAAGTTAAATTTGTTCCAGAAACTGAAAATGTTTGAGCGTTTGATGCTAGCCCGGTGCATTTTGAGAAGGTAGTTAAACTTGAATTAGTTGTAATTGCAGGTGCAAAATAATTGTACCAAAAAGAAGCAAATGACCAAGAATAACCTGTTGGTGGAGCAACTGCAGTTGGCCCATAAGAGCTAGGTGTTGAGTCAATGGAAGTATATGCAGATCCAGAACCAGGCATATAAAAACCAGAATTTGAAGTATTACCATAAAAATACAATCTAAACTCTACGGTTCCTGTTATATTTGCTAAAGAATTTAAATTTACTGATGTAAGCGTGTAACTACTCCCATTTGGTGTAATACTTCCAAGATGACTTGCAAATCCATCTACACTGTATCGTAGTGAAGTAGAACCAGTCCAACAACAATATCCTTGAATTACAAATCGATCTAAATCTATCGAGCTAGAACCTGCATTAATTGTAAATGAAAAATAGGGATGAGTTGATGTGTCTAAAGTTGAACTTACTGGTGTTGATGTAAATACAAATCTTCCATCATTAACCGGTGTTAAACCAGAATAATTCATTGAACTACTCGTTGTTATTGGGTTTGAATAATCAGCAACATATGGAAATGTTCTTGAGATGGAATTACCTCCATCCATCCAGTTTACTAATACTCTTTTCGTTTGACCTAGAGAAAAGCCAAAAGTTAACATTAAACCGATAAACAATAGTAGTTTGCAAAGTTTTGAGAAAGATGTGTTTTTCATCGTAATCGTTTTTTAATATGAAAATTTTGCAAATATACCTAAAAAACAGCTACAAAATACAATTTTTACACATTTTTGGGCGTATATCAAATATGTGTATTAATAAAAAACAACATTAAAAAATTGTTAAATAAAAAATATGCTTTTAGTCAAAACGATAAATAAGTAATTTATCTATTGTTTTATTAAGATTCCTAAGCGCATCGTTATATGATTAGCCCAGTCTGTAGGCATCACTTTTACAAATTTAGCATATTCAACAGCAGGAAATAAATTTGTTACGGAAGAATAATAATTTGTATTTAAACTTACATTGGTTAATACTCTTTTCCATGTCACACCGTCTAGACTTACTTCTACATGAGCTGTTTTTACCCATTGCCCAAAATCAGTTGCTCTACCTTGGGTAATAATCCCAGTAATATATGCAGGGGTATCGTAATTAAGAATAATATATTGATTGGAATCATTTGTTGCGGCTGACCATCCTTGATATGAATTTAACCAAGGTGAATAATGAGGATAACTTCCTCCTCCGTTAAAGGGATCGTTTACCCAAACCGACGAAACAGACCAATAAGCGGGATTGGTATTTGTTGAGGGGCTATGTGTAAGTGTGTTAGAAGTACTTGAAGTTCCTGGAGTCCATTTACTAGTAGCGTCAGTAAAAACTATTTTCCCCGTGCCCGAAAACACCATTTTGTTGGAATTTAAAGTTGTTGCCGAAGGTAATGTTACCGTATGACCATTATTAACTTGTAAACCACCAAACAAATTAGAAATATTCGAAACTGTTGCAGCATTCAGTGTATTGGTAGAGCTCAACGTATAAGCCATATCACTATTATGAATTACATACATAGAATACACTCCTGTGTATTCTGAAAGAGACGGAAAATCTTTACTAAACTCCACAATGTACCCTTGAATACTCGAAGAATTTGCCGCCGCGATATCATTCCAACAAGTTCCACTATTCCATTTACTTACTGCATAATCTTCTCCCGCATTTGTGCCATCAGCATTATTTGGCTCTCCAGAGCACCAACTCGTATATTGTCCAGAAGCCGTACTACCACCACTATATACCGAAGTCATAGCATTTGTGTAGGCGGTTGTTGATGTCCAAACAGTAGTTCCGTTTTCTGGTCCAGCATCTATTTTCCAAATTCCTTCATTAGCAGCATCTGTACAAGCTAACCAAATGTTACCTCCGGTAACATTATTATTTACAAAATCATTCTCACTTTGAGAAGTAATGGTTAACAAATACCCTGTTTTTCCTTTCCACGACAAACTTGAAGCGTTGGATTTAGCAGTAGCATAAGAGACTCCGGAAGAAGAATAATATCGGTAAAAATGCTGGTTAGTAGCATTATAATAATAATTTGAATCATATTGTGTGACCGATACATTGATTCTAACTGCTGTCTTTATTGCACCCATATTTATGGTCATTGCTGCTAAACCAGTATTTACATTATCTCTAACCCCATAAAAATTAATCACGGTTACATTCGTCCAAGAGTTGAATCCATACGTTCGAGTTAATCCAGTTGTTACAGGAAAACTCAAAGTCGTTCCTGAAGCTATATAGTCTAAATTAATACTTACCAAAAGTAAATCCGTATTATTTGCCCAATTGATTACAAAATTTCCTGCATCAACTCCTGATGCATTCGCTTCAACTGTTAGAGGTGAAGGTGCTGTAATAGACTGCGAATAAGCAATAGATAGCGAAAAAAAGAAAAATAATGCTAAAATTTGTTTCATTTATTTTTTAGAAATTTCTTTAGTCAATTCATTTACTTTTTGTTGCAAAACATCAATTTGTTTTTGTTGCTCTTTAATTGCTTCAACTAATAAGGCGACAACCTTATCGTATTTAACTGCTCGATATTCTTCGTTGTTTTTTTCTTTGGTAACCACTTCTGGCAAAACCTTTTCAACATCTTGCGCAATAAACCCTAATTCATTTTGGCTACCAAATTCCTTTTGAGGAAACTCTTTTTGATTCCAATTAAAATAGACACCTTGCATGGCATTTACCTTTTCTAAAGCATTCGTTACAGGTCTGATATTTATTTTATATCTGGCATCAGATGTTCCAGCGACTGAATTAGCCGTAATATCCCCATTCACGTATAACTTAGTAGTAGGATTGACAATTCCAATACCTACATACCCATTCTCTTTGATTATTATCCCATTAGTTTCTGTAGCGCCTGGAAAAATTCTAAATCGGGGTGCTGTGGCGTCTCCCACTTGATCAATAGTCCAATCGTAAGTACTACTTGTAATTGATTTTTTAAAGGTAATCTGACCTCCTTCTGTAGTACTATTAGAAGGATTTAATGTGACTTCTCCTCCAGTAGTACCATCTGATTTTCCAACAGTTAAAATCGAAGTAGGTGCAGAAGTTCCTATGCCTACCCAACCACCATTAGGATTTAAGGCTAAAAAATAATTGGTTCCGTAGGCTGTCTTTGATCGAGCTTGCAACCATGAAAAAGTAGCCGAACTACTGAGTCCAAAATCCAATACATGAGATCCCGATGTTCCGCTTATTCTAAGATTTCCATTGGCAGCAGCACCTGTTGTAGCAGGATCTGCCGTTGTGGCTTCAATTTGAAATTTATTGACTGGCGTAGTGGTTCCAATGCCGGTTTGAGCATTAGAAAAACCTCCAATTAATAACACAATAAGCACTATTTTAGTTGTAATTCTTTTTTTCATCCTATTGATTTTTCAATCTGTTAATATAATCTTTCTATGGATATAAAATTATTAAGATAACTAGCGCCTATAAATAAAGTAACGCGATACATTCTATTATTTGTTTTATCTAAAATATTATAATATGAACCATCGCCTTCACTCGGAAAACTCCAACCAAAAGCAGCACCTGATGGAGTTGTAGTATAGGCAACATTTGCAGCCGCAGAACCAGCAACACCACCATTCATAGCATAATATGCCGAAATATTTGCGGTAAAGTTTGTAGATACTGCACCAACACTCAATCCTCTACTACCACCCGTTGTTACAGATACTTTTAAATTATCCATACTTAAAAACGTTCCTGCATTTACAAAACCTGACACTTTAGTGGCTACATTCCCAGACGCATTTCCTATGGTTAGTTTGCCTGAGATTTCTACATCTCCAGGACTTAATATTGACATAGCACGAGTGGAACCAGTTGTAATGGTATTATTAGCAGTACCATCAGACAAATAAAAATCAATGGCATTGTTTGTAGGACCTGCATTGTGTCTCGTATGGATAAATTGTGCATACTGACTCGTGCCTGCAGCACTACCAGCCCAACCCATTTTAATTTGTGCATTATCATTGAAAGTAGCAGCTGCATCACCATTTTTTACATTGATAGAAGGTGTTGTAGTGGTATTTGATAAATTTAAAGCCCCATTTACATCCAAGGTGGTTGCGGGAGAAGAAGTACCTATCCCCACTTTTCCACTAGTATTATACACATCATTGCCACTCAACACCCAAGGGTATACATTTACAGGAAGATTCCCTGCAACTTGTTTATACATAATTTTATCCCAATCACGATAATCTCTATATCCAGTAGTTGTAACAACCTGAACGTTGTATGTGGTTCCAGCATTTAAATTCACTTCAACCCTTCCTTCGTATTCAGCCCAAATATTACTGCTTATAGACTGATGATAATCCGAAGCTAAAACTGTTGTTCCCTGTCTTACATTAAAAGTTAATTTGATAGTACCTCCATTTGAATTCCATCCTGTACAGTTAAAATTAAATTCATAACGACCAGAAACGGGAACTGTAAAGCTATAGCCATCCGTACTTGATGCTTTACCTGCAGTAGTAGAATAGGCTTCTTGATAGAGTTTTACCAAATCGGATGCCACAACACCTGATCCTGCAATACTAGAAGTGGCTATCGTTGCCCAACTCGCACCATTCCAATAATAGTAGCCTGACTGTAACCCCACAGAGCCTATATTATATACTAATAAACCAGTGGCAGGAAATGGAATTGTAGTAGCATCAGTAACACTAGTTAAGGTAACACGTGGTGGCAAAAAGCCCTTATCCGTAGCATATACATCTAATTTAGCTGAAGGATTTGGGGTAGTAGTCCCAATACCCGTTTGGGCATTGCTTTGACAAATACAAAATACCGTTAATACAATAATTATGATTCCCTTTTTCATGATCGTATTATTTCAATTTGGCTTCTAATTGGAGTAGTCGTGCTTCCATATCGGCTTGTTGCTTTTTCAAGGTCTCAATTTCAGCTTGTTGCGACTGAATAACTTTTAGAGATAAGGCGTGTAAAGATTGATAATTCACTGATTTCGTTTGCATTTCATCGGTTGCCGTATTCACCATTTCAGGAAAAAGAGTTTCCACTTCTTGAGCAATTAAACCGTATTGTAATTTTGTATCTCGAGATCGATCTTGATTCCAATAATAACTCACCGGTCTTAATTGCAGATACTTTGCAACTAAATCATTAGTAATGGTAGTAATAGTGTTTTTTAATCTTTTATCAGATCTTGCAGCCAATGTATTGTAATAAATCCCAGCACAAGAAAAATCAAAAGTAGCTAAGCCGCCTCCCCAACCCGAGGGCCAATCTGTCACATAACTTCCCGCACTAGCCGGTATGATAACTCTTGATTGACCTGTTCGATTGACGATAATGGCATTATTAGTAGCAGTAGTGTTAAAATCCCAACTGGTATTTAAAATCATTTGATCGGTAGGATTATTAATACCCATACTGTATCCAAAGGCTCCATTTACGTCCAAACTATAATACGGCTTACCACTTCCTGTACCCGCCGTTCTGACGCTTATAGTTGAATTGGCTGTTGAAGAAGCATTGTTAGTATTGTACAGATAAATACTCGGACTTGAAGTACTTCCAGGGTTTCCAAATGTGTTTCCGTTTTGGATATGCAGTGATGTAGCAGGACTTGAAGTCCCTAAACCCACTTTCCCATACGGATCAATTCTCAATCTCTCAGTACCTAACGTTCGCATTACAATAGTACTACTCATATCAGCTACCGTTGAATATCCAGATAAATCAATAGAAGCTTGTGTATTTGTATTAGTTCCACCACCTGCCGATAATCGTAAGAATCCATCATCTGATCCATCTGATTGCGCTGTACCACCACCTGAGCCTACACCCCTAATTTCGTAACTACCCACACTCCCTGAATTTAAAGCAGGTCTTGTTGTTGCATTTCCAAAACCAGTGGCAATTCGAATACCTCCACCTGCAATATTGAGTCTAGCGGTTGGCGATGTGGTTCCAATTCCTACATTCCCTCCATTCGGATTTAAAAGTAAATTGTAATTAGTTCCATAGTTAGATTGAGACCGCGATTGCAACCACGAATAGGTGCTTGAACTACTCAATCCAAAATCCAATACATGACTTCCTGATGTACCGCTTAATCTCAAATTGCCATTTGCAGAAGTACCAGAATTGACAGGATCAGCAACGGTGGTTTCTACTTGTAATTTATTCACAGGCGTAGTGGTGCCAATACCTGTTTGGGCATTTAACAAACCAAAACTAAATAAGAAAAACAATAGTATTATTTCTTTCATATCATCGTATATAAATTTCTACTCTTGCACTTCGGTTAATCCCTGAATTGGAAGAACAGCATGACAGTTGATCTCCTGCCGAATAATTAATATTGGTTGAAAATAATCCAGACATTCCTATTCCACCTGAAACATCATTGGAGGTTTGTTCACCATTAGGATACAATCCTCCTCCATTTTCATTCCATCCAAAACCCCAACGTACACTTGCTGTAGAACTTGCATTAGTATAATTAAAACCGTAAAAACGCACATCGGATTGTGCTGAAAAAGCAGTGCCTCTACCTGCAAAATTATTACCATCGCCAAAAAATAATTTACTAGTCGAATTGAAAAAATTGATAGGAGTTATTCGAATTCCATTATTGAAATTATTTTGCAACCAACACCACACACCATAGCTGCTACTCGTATTCACACTTCCGCCAGTGGCACTTCCGCCATAATTCCATGGAATGTCTGGCCATAATGCCATAATATCTTTAGCATGATAGTAATTCATGGTGTTAAATTTAGCATCGGCATCATTACGTGTATTGTCAGACGGGTTTAATGTAGTTACAGAAGTCCAATGAGAACTAGAATAAGGGAAAGTTGTTCCGCGTGTCGCTTTCATTGCCATCATCCACCCTCCACCATTAATTGCTGAATTAAGCAAACAATAGACTTGTGTAGGACCTGCATACGGTAAATTAATCCAATACACACCGTCTGTATAATTTCCAAAAGCCGTTTGAATATACTTAGCGCTTGGTGCTGCATTTGCTGCAGTAGACCCATCTAATTGCGGAATCGTTACTACTTCTTGTAAATTCTGTGTCCAAGATTGGTAATAGGTATTTGCCGGATAAACACTAGTATACGAACTTGGTGCGCTATTTTGAGTAGGCGACTTCCAATACAGTCGGAATCCAAATCCTCCGGTTCCTTGTTGCATTCTGGCAATAAACGAATAAGCCTTCCCTGCGGTTAAATAAATTGTTCCTGTATGTGTTCCTAAAGATTGTACGGCCTGCCCTAAATAGGTTGAAATTACAGTTGTTCCTTCAAAGATTAAATCACTAGCATCGTCTGATTCTTGGGTAAAGGTATAATTCCCTGTTTCTAAAGGAATGAATGTACCTTGTATTTTAAAAGCAAAATAATTGCCACTATTCGGTAAATTGATACCAATTGCACTTAAGTCTGAAGAATTTTGCCAATCTAATATTCGAGCAGAATTTGTTTTACCAGTTTGATATAAAGTCGTATTTGAATTAGAGGTGTTAAACATATTATCCATTTCTGTCATATTAGTTGGGACAACAGGATACTGATTAGTCAAACCACTCCCTCCACAAATATTATACACCCAATAATCAAATTGTACTCTGGGTTGTTTTTGTACAGGCTGATATGGTGCTAAAAGTTGTGCTTTAACACTCAGAAAAAACAGAAAAAAAACACCTTTTATTATTTTTTTCATGCCTTCTTAATTTGACATATCTCCTGATGAGATGTATTTGTTCGCTTCGATACAAACTAAACTTAATATTGCGTATTGCCCTGCTGTTTTGGTAAAACTGTATCGATTTAAAATGGTTACACCAGAAGCAGATAATGTAACTTGACCTGTTCCTTTTTGTACAATCATGCAATTAAAACCTACAGACAATGACGGCACTGTTACGGTAACTGCACTGGCACTATTTAGCGTAACTACTTTTCCATTATCGCTATTGGTCAATGTATAACTTGCTGTTTGGTCGTTCATTACCGAACTAAAATTAGATAAGGTACTCGTCGTTCCATTTCCAGTAATATTACTCGATGTAGAAGCGCCTATAATGGCAATCCATGCCGAACCATTCCAATAATAATACCCTGGAATCACATTGTTAGGCGAGGCTCCTATTGTAGCTGTATTGTAAACTAATAACCCTGTTGCTGGCGATATTATTGGACCTGCCGCATTCGTTGCGGTCAAAGCTACTCTAGGAGGAAGAAAGCCTTTGTCTGTAGCGTACACCTCTAATTTTGCCGAAGCATTAGGCGTAGCAGTCCCAATACCTGTTTGGGAATTTCCCTTGAAAGAGGCAAAAAATAAAACTATTATAAATGTGGCTTTTTTCATATTCAATCTAATTTGATTTAGAATAAAGCTCTTAAAATAATCCAATTGGTTCCATCTGAAATTGCTTTTATCCAGTTATTAGATGGTTCAATTCCAATTGCTAAACTTGAAGCAGTAGAAGTGGTACTATCTGAAATAAGATATCCAGCAGTAGCATTAATCGTTACTGAAACACTTGCTACATTTTTAATGGTTATTTCTCTTCCTGCTCCAACCGTTACAGCACTTGGCAGTGTAATGGTTTGACTTGCTGTAGAACCAGAAAACACTACATATTTTGCAGTATCGGTTGATGTAATTGTGTAAGTTGTCGATTTACTCAAAACAGAAGCTGTACCTCCATTATTTGACCAAGTTGGCACACCACTTGTTAAAGTTAAAACTTGTCCGTCTGTTCCTTTTGCTAAACGAGTTCCTGTTCCACTTGCTCCTCCATAAATGATATCTCCAGTTGTTGTCATTGGCGAAAGCGCATCAAATGCTGCGGCCTTAGTTGTTTGACCAGTTCCTCCATTTGCAATGGCAATAGTTGTTCCGTTCCAAGTTCCTGAAGTAATAGTTCCCACACTTGTTAAACTTGAATTTACTACATTGGATGCTAAAGTGGTTCCTGTCAAAGTATTTGCTGCCGTTGCAACAGTAATATCTGTACTTCCGTCAAAAGCTACACCATTTATATTCTTAGTAGCCGCTAGTTTTGTTGCTGTAGCTGCGTTCCCTCCAATACTTAAGTTAGCCACTGGAGTAGTTGAAGTTACTGCTAATGGTGCTGTTCCCGTTGCTACATTTGAAACAATCTGTGAACCAGTTATATTTCCAGAAGCGTTTATATTACCAGTGTTGGCGAGGGTAATTTTGGTAGTTGTTCCTGCCGATTTATTACCATCATTAATTTTTATACCTCCAGTAAAACGAAAAGTTGCAGCTCCATCATTGTTATCTACAATATCACCATCATCAGATAAAATGATTCCTTGACCTGTAGTTCCTGCGGCATTAACTGTTAAATTTTGATTTACCACAGTTGAATTTCCTGAAAAGGTTTTTACACCCGCTACAGTCTGATCTGTCGTTAAATCAACAAAGTTCTTTGTTGCCGAACCAGTTCCTCCATTAGTTACTTGTAAAACACCCGTTACCGCACTAGTTAATGATAAGCCTGTTGCATTAGTTAAAACTAATGCACTTGGAGTTCCTAAATTAGGCGTAACAAGAGTAGGCGAAGTAGCACGTACTACATTACCACTTCCTGTAGTGGAAATTTCCTCAATGACTCCAGCACCAGTACTCACTCTTCCTAATACTTTATCTGTAGCACTAACATTTTGAATTTTTGCATAGGTTACATTCGCATCTGCTATTTTCGCTGTAGTTACTGCATCATTAGCTAGTTTGGCTGTAGTAATATTTGCATCTTTAACTTTTACTGTTTCTACCGCATTATCTGCTAAATCAGTCACAGCGATTGTCCCATCTAAAATTTTCAAAGAATTTACTTTACCTGTACCAATAGCTGTAACGCCTGCATTGGTAATAGTTACATCTCCCGTAGGAGTTACTTGTGTAGCTTCATTTGAAGCATTACCCACATAGATTTTACCATCTGCTAGCGTTGTAATTGCTGCTGTTGATGTGTCTACATAATTCTTCGTAGCCGCATCTTGCGCAGCTGTAGGATCTGCAACTCCTGTTAACTTATTTGAACCTAAAGCAACATCTGCTGCTGCTGCACCAAAACCACTCAATGGAATATTTGCTTTGTCTAATTTCGCATTCGTTACATTCGCATCTTTAATTTTTGCAGTTTCAACAGCATCGTTGGCTAATTTTGCTGTAGTAACGTTTGCATCAGTAATTTTGACAGTTGTTACTGCTGTATCGGCTAACATAGCAGTTACTACTTTCCCTGTACCAATAGCAGTAACACCAGCATTTGTTATCGTAATATCACCTGTTGGGGTTACTTCTGTAGCCTCATTTGATGCGTTACCCACATAAATTTTCCCATCTGATAGCGTTGTAATTGCTGCTGCTGCTGTATCCACATAGTTTTTAGTAGCTGCATCTTGAGCTGAAGTTGGATCTGCAACTCCTGTTAACTTATTTGAACCCAAAGCAACATCTGATGCCGCTGCACCAAAACCACTCAATGGAATATTTGCTTTGTCTAATTTCGCATTCGTTACATTCGCATCTTTAATTTTTGCAGTTTCAACAGCATTATCAGCCAAGTCACCTACAACAATAGTTCCATCCGTTATTTTAGCAGAAGTTACTGCATCAGCAGCTAGTTTTGCTGTCGTAATTGCTCCTGTCGCTACTGCTGGTGAAGCTGCAGTACCTGTTAAATCTCCCGCTAATTGAAGCTTACCTTTTACAGTAGTAGTAGCATCTGGAGTAGCATTTGATGTTATGGTTGTGTCTACATAATTCTTCGTAGCCGCATCTTGCGCAGCTGTAGGATCTGCAACTCCTGTTAACTTATTTGAACCTAAAGCAACATCTGCTGCTGCTGCACCAAAACCACTCAATGGAATATTTGCTTTGTCTAATTTCGCATTCGTTACATTCGCATCTTTAATTTTTGCAGTTTCAACAGCAT
>NZ_CALFIG010000297.1 GCF_937876455.1 uncultured Flavobacterium sp. | reverse complement strand
GCTTCTAATAAAGAAACCCAACACAGTTATATTGCAGAAGCAAATGCAAAAGGCTATAAAGTTTTAGTATTGGATTCTCCAATTGTTTCTCATTTAATTCAAAAATTAGAAGCCGATAATGAAAATGTTACTTTTACACGTGTTGATGCTGACCATATTGACAAATTAATTCAGAAAGAAGAGGAAGCTATTTCAAAATTATCTGATGATGAAAAAGAGAAATTAAAATTAACTATTGAAGCTGTCGTGCCTAAAGAAAATTATACGGTTCAAATGGAAGCTTTAGACAGTAATGCTTCACCTTTCATCATTACGCAACCCGAATTTATGCGAAGAATGAAAGAAATGAGTGCTACTGGAGGTGGTGGTATGTTTGGCATGGGCAATTTACCAGAAATGTACAATTTAATTGTCAATACAAATTCAGCAATTGCCACTAAAATTTTAGAAGCTGGTGAAGATTCAAAAACCGATTTAGTAAAACAAGCACTAGCTATTGCAAAACTTTCACAAGGCTTACTAAAGGGTGAAGAATTAACCGCTTTTGTTAAACGAAGTTTTGAAACATTAAACTAATTATAAAAGGCTTTCAATAGAAAGCCTTTTATATTAATTGATTATTGTATTAGATTCTTTTTTATCTTGATTTAACAAAGTTGGATTTTCTTTAGCTAATTTATTTTTGGTTGGAATTTTATATGTAATTGAAATTCCATAATTTCTTGTATCAAATTTATTTCTGATTTGAATTGGAGTGTCTATAGAATAAAATCCTTGTCTATTAGTATTTAATATGTCGTTAGCATCAATAGAAACGGTTAATTGATCTTTCATGAATTTTTTAGAAAAATTGAAATCAAGACTATGATTAAATGAGTCAAAAGCTCTAAAATAAAAATAATTTCCTTTAGTAGTAGCATAACTATAATTTGCAACAAATTTAATAGCTCGAGGTAAAATTATTTGAGATGATAAATTAACAATCCAGAACCCTTTGGTTTCAACACCTGGTAAAAAATGTTTTTGATGACCGAGATATAAGTATAAAAAGTTAATTTTATCGGGGTTAAAATCAAACTTTAATGTTTCTTTTAATCCTTTAGAAAATAGCATATAAGGTAACGGAAATCCAAAGTTAAAATTCTCTATTCTAACATCTGATACGTTTATTGAAGTACTAAGAACTTGATTAGTATTGGATAAAGTTACTCGAGTAGCTACTTGGTTTGTAGCTTTACTTACAGAATAACTTAAAAAAGCATAATCAAACGCACTTAGTTTTACTTCATAATTATTGAATAATGTAGGGTCCAGTTGTGGATTTCCCACATTCGTTAAATTAGGATTTTGATAATTTATATTATTTGGATTTAAGGAACTAGTGCTTGGAAGTGTTATTTTATTATTGTAGTTCATACTAAAAAAGACTTGAGGCGCTAGATTGTATTGTATACTCGCATTTGGAAAAATTCTAGATTGATTAAACGGTATTAAATTTCCATTCTGCGTTTTTCCCTCAATTGTATACTCCTCTGCTCTACTACCCAAAATAAAATCAAATGATTTATAACTTGTTTGAATTTCTAGATAGGCTGCTTTGGTCGTTCTGAAGTAATTTAAATTTGTTTGGTAAAAACTATTGGTTATAAAATCTAATCTGTCGTAAAACAAACCTGTACTCAATTTCCCTTTTTCAAAAAGAGGAATACCCTGATTATAATCTATTTTACCATTAATATATTTTTGATTATAATCATTTTTTAAAGTTGTTAAATTTTGA
>NZ_CALFIG010000296.1 GCF_937876455.1 uncultured Flavobacterium sp. | reverse complement strand
AGACTGGCTGGCAAACATGTTTTCCTTGTTGGATACAGATGTAAATATGTCTCTGGAGAGGTAAAACTCAGTGATGAACATAACAAGTTCGGCTGGGTAACAAAAGAAAATTATAGAGAAGTTCTTTCAAATAATGGAATTGCTTGGGAAGATGAAAAACATACTGAAGCATTAATTATGAATGCGGATGTGGTTATGAAAAGTCCCGGTATACCAGATAAAGCACCAATAGTAAAAAAATTAAAGGATGCTGCTATTCCAGTAATTTCTGAAATAGAATTTGCGGCACCTTTTACAGAGGCTATAACTATTGGAATTACTGGCAGTAATGGAAAAACTACTACCACTTTATTAACGTATCATTTGTTAAAACAAGCCAATTTAAACGTTGGACTGGCAGGTAATATTGGAAAAAGTTTTGCTTGGCAAGTAGCCGAAAACAAATATGATGTGTATGTGTTAGAATTAAGTAGTTTTCAATTAGATGGAATTTCAACATACAAACCACATATTGCGATAATTACAAATATTAGCCCAGATCATTTAGATCGATATAATTATGATTACAATTTGTACATCGATGCAAAATTTAGAATAACAATGAATCAAACAGCATCTGATTATTTAATTATTGATGCAGATGATGAGGCCATTTCAAATTGGCTTCAAAAACATACAATTAAAGCAACTACAATCCCTTTTTCATTAACTAAACAATTAGATTTTGGAGGAAGTGTAGATGCAAATAACATGAATATAAACCTAAACCAAGATATTTTTACTATGCCAATTCACCAACTTGCACTAGAAGGAAAACATAACGTAAAAAACGCTATGGCAGCAACAACAGTTGCACAATTAATGAAAATAAGAAAAGAAACAATCAGAGAAAGTTTGACGAACTTTCAAGGGGCTGAACATAGATTGGAAAAAGTTTTAAAAATTCAAAATGTACAATACATTAATGATTCAAAAGCAACTAATGTAAATGCTACATTTTTTGCTTTGGATAGTATGACAACACCTACTGTTTGGATTGTAGGCGGTGTCGATAAAGGAAATGATTATGATGAATTAATGCCGTTAGTGAGAGAAAAAGTACGTGGTATTATCTGCTTAGGAGTAGATAACAAAAAATTAGTAGAAAAATTTGAAAATGTCGTAGAAGTTTTAGTTGAAACTACTTCAATGCATGAAGCAGTCAAAATAGCAAATAAAATAGCAGAAAAGGGAGACACCGTTTTATTGTCGCCTGCTTGTGCAAGTTTTGATTTGTTTGAAAATTATGAAGATAGAGGGCGTCAATTTAAGCAAGCTGTTCAAAATTTATAAGTAAAGAAATGGAAAAGTTTAAATTTCTTAGGGGAGATAAAACTATATGGGCAATGATTGCCTTGTTGGCTATTGCTTCTTTTTTGCCTGTGTATAGTGCCAGTACAAATTTGGTGTATACAGTTAGTGAAGGAAAAGCATCTACTTTAGGATTTTTAGTCAAACATTTGGCACATATTTCCATTGGGTTATTAATAGTATTTATTGCACACAAATTTCATTATGAAAGGTATAAAAAGTTTTCTTTGTTAGGAATGCCTTTGGTAATACTTTTGTTGGCTTATACCCTTTCGCAAGGAAAAGTAATAGGCGGTGCTAATGCAAGTAGATGGATAGAAATTCCGTTTATAGGTTTTTCATTTCAAACGTCAACATTTGCCTCTACTATTTTAATGGTATATGTGGCTAGAACGTTAGCAAAAATGCATAATACATCTTATACATTTCAAGAATCGTTGTTAAAATTGTGGTTCCCAGTTGGAGCGGTATTAATTTTCATTTTACCCTCAAATTTTTCTACAGCAGCTTTGATTTTTGCAATGGTTTGTATGTTGGTCTATGTAGGCCAATATCCTTTAAAGTATTTAGGTTATATTTTTGGTTTAGCACTAATAGGTATTTTTTTGTTTGTTTTGTTGTATATGGCTTTTCCAACAAATAAATATTTTAGTAGGGTTTCAACTTGGAAAGCACGTGTAGAACGATTCTCAACAGACAAACCAGATGAAGATGATTACCAAATAGAAAAAGCTAAAATAGCTATTGCTTCTGGGAAAATTCAAGGCCTAGGTCCAGGAAAAAGTGTGCAAAAGAATTTTTTACCACAATCGTCTTCCGATTTTATTTTTGCAATTATCGTTGAAGAGTATGGAATGATAGGAGGGTATGCTTTAGTATTCATATATATGATTTTATTTTTCAGATTTTTAGTCAGGTCAAATAAAGCCCCAACACTTTTTGGAAAATTATTGATAGTAGGACTAGGTTTTCCTATCATATTTCAGGCATTTATTAATATGGGCGTAGCAGTAGAATTATTACCCGTTACCGGACAACCTTTACCCTTAATAAGTAGTGGAGGTACATCCATTTGGATGACTTGTTTGTCTTTGGGTATTATTTTAAGTGTAACCAAAAAAGAAGATGAAATAGCCGCTGATTTATTAGAAGAAAAACAAAGAGAAGAAGCGCTTCAACGTCTTGTAGAAAGAGAAGTAATAATAATGAATGAAGAAGGAGTAGATGTAAACCAGCAAAAAATTGAGGAAATGAAATACTCAATTAGAGAAGAATTAAGTAAAGATGAAGAAGATAGTTTGTATAACGGACAAAATCCTATGAATAGCGTAAGAAATAAAGAATAGATGAAACAACCAAAATTCATAATTAGCGGTGGCGGCACTGGAGGACATATTTATCCTGCAGTGGCTATTGCCAACGAATTAAAAGCACGTTTTCCAGAAGCGCAATTCCTTTTTGTGGGTGCGCAAGATAAAATGGAAATGCAAAAAGTGCCTCAAGCTGGTTATGAAATTAAAGGATTATGGATAGCGGGTTTGCAACGAAAAGTAACGTTTCAAAACATGTTATTTCCTGTAAAATTAGTTTCAAGTTTAGTAAAATCATTTTTTATTTTAAAACAATTCAAACCAGATGTTGTTATAGGAACTGGAGGTTTTGCAAGTGGAGCGGTTTTAAAAGTAGCGTCTATGTTAGGAATTCCAACAGTTATACAAGAGCAAAATTCATATCCGGGAATTACAAATAAATTACTAGCTAAAAAAGCCAATGCGATTTGTGTAGCGTATGAAAATTTGGAACGATTTTTTCCAAAAGAAAAACTTATACTAACAGGTAATCCGGTACGTCAAGATTTATTGCTTCAAGCAAATGAGAGTGAAGCGAATGCTTATTTTAAGTTAGATGAATCAAAAAAAACGGTATTGGTTTTAGGTGGAAGTTTAGGCGCAAGAAGAATCAATCAATTAATTGAAAAAGAATTGGATTTTCTATTAAGCCAAAACATTCAAATCATCTGGCAATGCGGTAAATTGTATTTAAATGATTATTCAAAATACAACGATAATAATAATGTTCAAGTAGTTGCTTTTATTGATCGTATGGATTTAGTTTATGCAGCAGCAGATATTATTGTTTCGCGTTCTGGTGCTTCATCGGTTTCGGAATTATGTGTCGTGGGAAAACCTACGATTTTCATTCCATCGCCAAATGTAGCAGAAGATCATCAAACGAAAAATGCCAAAGCTATTGCAGATAAAAAAGGAGCAATTCTTCTAAAAGAAAACGAATTGAATGATAAATTTGAAACGACATTTTCAGATATCATTTCAAATGAAAATGTGCAAATAGAATTAAGTCAAAACATAAAAAAATTAGCTAAACCAAACGCAACAAAAGAAATAGTTGAAGCAATAATTAAATTAGTTTAAATGTTTCAAGTTCCACGTTTCAAGTTTATAACCTGAAACAATTCAAACTTGAAACCCGAAACAAAAATATATGAATCTAAACCAAATACATAACGTCTATTTTATCGGTATCGGAGGCATCGGCATGAGTGCTTTGGCGCGTTATTTTCAATATATTGGTAAAAATGTAGCGGGTTATGATAAAACCGAAACGCAATTAACAGACGAGTTGCAAGCATTGGGTTTAGCTATTCATTTTGAGGATAATATTAATTTAATTCCTAAAGATTTTTACAGTGAAAACACCTTGGTAGTGGTCACACCCGCTGTTCCTGTTTCGCATTCAGAGTGGAATTATTTTATAGAACGAGAATATACCATTAAAAAACGGGCCGAAGTATTAGGTTTAATCACGAAAGACACTTATTGTTTTGCTGTAGCGGGCACACATGGAAAAACTACAACATCAAGTATTTTAGGACATGTTTTGTATGAAAGTGGAGTAGATGTTACTGCTTTTTTAGGCGGAATTGTTGAAAATTATAATTCAAATTTAATTGGTTCGGGAAAAACGGTTACCGTTGTTGAGGCAGATGAGTTTGACCGCTCCTTTTTACATTTACATCCAAATGTTTCTTGTGTCACTTCAATGGATGCAGATCATTTAGATATTTATGGAGATGCAGCACATATTGAAGCATCATTTAGGGAATTTGCAGCCAAAACTTCAAAAGAAAATTTATACATTATAAAAGGATTACCTCTTGAAGGAATAACCATTGGTGTATCAAGTGATTCCGATTTTTCAGCACAAAATATTCGTATCGAAAACGGATTTTATGTGTTTGATGTTAAAACGCCAACGGAATTAGTGCAAAATGTAAAATTTGGTTTACCTGGACATCACAATTTAACAAATGCATTATTGGCTTTCGCAATGGCAAAATCCTATGGAGTTTCAAATGATAAAATTTGCGCCGCTTTAGCTAGTTTTAAAGGCGTTAGACGTCGTTTTTCATTTCAAATACGAGAAGAGAATAGAGTGTATATTGATGATTATGCACACCATCCTACTGAAATAAATGCAGTCCATCAGGCGGTTCGTGAATTGTATCCAGGAAAGAAAATTATTGCTGCTTTTCAGCCGCATTTGTTTAGTCGAACCAAAGATTTTGCCGATGGTTTTGCCGAAAGCCTAGCAAAATTTGACGAGATAGTATTACTTGAAATTTATCCAGCAAGAGAATTGCCAATTGAAGGTATAAATTCAACTTGGTTGTTAAATAAAATTAATAATCCAAATAAAAAATTAGTAGATAAAAAAGAATTGATACAAGTTTTTAAACATTCAAATGCAACTGTTTTTGTAACCATTGGAGCAGGTGATATTGGTGAAATGGTTAAAGATATTAAGAAAGAATTGATGTAATAAATTTGTTGATAAGTAGCGCGACATGGCCTATTTTTCAGTTAAACAAAAAGATAAAAAAAAACAAGCAAATGAAAAGGTTAAATTGGCAAAATATTCGTTTAGTTTTACTCCTACTTTTGGTAGTGTTTTTATATTCTTTTGCCTTGCAGAGAAATCAACAACGAAAAATCGATAACATTAGAATTGATTTTCAAGGGGATAGTAAAATGTTTTTAACACATCAAATGGTTAATAACTTGTTAATACAAAATTTAAAACAGTCTTCTACATTTAAAAAAGAACAATTAGATTTGAAGTATCTAGAAAGTGTGTTGCAAAAGCATCCATTTATCGAAAAAGCAGAGGTTTTTACTTCTGAAGACGGAATGTTAATAACTAAAATAAAACAAAGATCCCCAATCGCAAGAGTTGTTAACGATAACCGAAATTTTTATGTTGATAAAAACGGTAGCGTTTTTGAAATGTCTGATATTTATTCGGCAAGAGTTCCTCTTGTTAAAGGAAATGTAAACGGTCATTTTAAAAAGGGTTTTGCGCAAACATTTAAGGCAATTAATGAAGATGATTTTTTGAAGAAAAATATAATTGCTGTCGAAATTTTTGATAATGGAAGTATGAAAATGTTCACGAGAGAGCATAATTATGAAATTGTTTTTGGAAGACCAATTTTAATTGATAAAAAATTTAGAAATTATAAAGCATTTTATCAATACGCACAAAAAGATACACTGTTAGATAAATATAAATCAATAAATTTAATGTTCACACAACAAGTTGTGTGTTCAAAATAAAAGAATAGCATTATGAGTAAAGAAAGTATTGCAGTAGGATTAGACATAGGTACAACAAAAATTGTAGCTATGATTGGCAAGAAAAATGAGTATGGTAAATTAGAAATTCTTGGGGTAGGTAAATCGAAAAGTTTAGGTGTACACCGAGGAGTTGTTAATAATATTACTCAAACTATTCAATCTATTCAACAAGCGGTTGCTGAAGCCGAAAATAATTCAGGATACAAAATTAATGATGTAGTGGTGGGTATCGCCGGCCAACATATTCGTAGTATTCAGCACAGTGATTATATTAGTAGAAAAAATCCAGATGAAGTGATTGGTGAATACGATATTGAATTGTTAACAAGTCAAGTGCAAAATTTAGCCATGCTTCCTGGAGAAGAAATTATACATGCTTTACCTCAAGAATTTAAAATTGATGGTCAGGCAGAAATAAAAGAACCTGTAGGGATGTATGGAGGTAGAGTAGAATCTAGCTTTCATATCGTGGTAGGGCAAGCGGCTTCTATTCGAAATTTAGGCAGATGCGTTAAAAGTGCAGGATTAGAATTAACAGGTTTAACTCTAGAGCCATTAGCATCGGCTGATGCTGTTTTGAGTCAGGAAGAAAAAGAAGCTGGTGTAGCATTGATTGATATAGGTGGTGGGACAACAGATTTAGCTATTTTTAAAGATGGAATTATTAGACATACGGCTGTTGTTCCTTTTGGAGGAAACGTAATTACAGACGATATTAAAGAAGGCTGTTCTATCATTGAAAAGCAAGCAGAATTATTAAAAACACGTTTTGGTTCAGCTTGGCCAGGAGAAAATAAAGACAATGAAATTGTTTCGATACCAGGTCTTAGAGGAAGAGAACCAAAAGAAATTTCATTGAAAAACTTGTCTAAGATTATTCATGCAAGAGTAGTAGAAATCATCGAACAAGTATATGCCGAAATTAAACAATATGGACATGAAGAGCCAAAGAAAAAATTAATTGCAGGAATTGTTTTAACAGGAGGCGGTTCGCAGTTAAACCATATAAAACAGTTAGTAGAATATATTACAGGAATGGATACAAGAATAGGGTATCCAAATGAGCATTTAGCAGGAAATTCTGATGACGAACTTTCTAGCCCATTATATGCAACATCTGTGGGGTTGGTTATGGAAAGTTTGAGAAATAATTTGAATAGTGCTACTCCATTTGTGGAAATGAAAAAAGAAGAGCCTGTAGTGGTTCAAAAACCTACAGAGCAACCTATTCAGAATGAAACAGCTTTAGAAGAAGAAGTGCAAACGGCACCTCAACAAGAAGAGCCACAAAAAAGAAGATATGATTTTAATAATCTTCTTGGAAAAATTAAAGAGTTTTTAGACAACGCAGAATAAAATAGTTACAGAATAAATAGCCAAATATATGGAGAGCAACAACGAATTTGGAAACATTACTTTTGATTTACCTAAAAATCAATCAAACGTAATTAAAGTTATCGGAGTAGGTGGCGGCGGAAGCAACGCTATCAACCACATGTTTAAACAAGGTATCATAGGTGTTGACTTTGTGGTTTGTAATACAGACTCACAAGCCCTACAAAGTAGCCCAGTGCCAAATAAAATCCAATTAGGGGTTAATTTAACCGAAGGATTAGGTGCAGGTGCAAAACCGGAAGTAGGTCATCAAGCTGCCCTTGAAAGCATTGAAGAAATTGAAAAAATGCTAGACGCTAATACTAAGATGGTATTTATTACCGCTGGTATGGGCGGCGGAACAGGTACAGGTGCAGCTCCCGTAATTGCTCAATTGGCTAAAGAAAGAGGTATTCTAACTGTAGGTATCGTAACTATCCCATTCCAGTTTGAAGGGAAATCTAGATCAGAACAAGCTTTAGAAGGAGTTGAAAGATTAAGAAAACAAGTCGACTCTTTAATTGTTATTAATAATAATAAATTAAGGGAAGTTTATGGAAACTTGGGCTTTAAAGCTGGTTTTTCTAAGGCTGATGAAGTATTAGCTACGGCTTCTAAAGGCATTGCAGAAGTGATTACAAATCACTTAACAATGAATATTGATTTAAAAGATGCTAAAACAGTATTAAGTGATAGTGGAACAGCTATTATGGGATCTTCTGTTGCTGAAGGTCCAGATAGAGCTAAAAGCGCTATCGTTGAAGCATTAGATTCACCCTTATTAAACGATAATAAAATTGCAGGTGCCAAAAATGTATTGTTGCTTATCACGTTTGGCTCTAACGAAATTACTATCGATGAAATTAGTGAAATTAATGAATATATTCAATCTGAAGCAGGTCACAACGCAAACATCATTATGGGTGTGGGTGAAGATGAAAAACTAGGCGAAGCTATTTCTGTAACTGTAATTGCTACGGGGTTTAACATTGACCAACAAATTGAAATTGTAAACGCAGAACCTAAAAAAATTATTCACACGTTAGATGCTGAACAAAAAGCAGTGCATAATTTAACGCCACATGCAGTTTTACCTACAGCTCCTAGTAAAGAAACAATTGTAGAAGAACAAGTAACTGCGGCAAAGGAAGTACTACAGGAAACAGAACCTAGAATTGTATTTGATTTAAATGAGTTTGAAGTGGAAACACCTCAATTCGTTCAAGAACCTGTTTCCGATTTAATTCCTACAACTGATTTCTTAAAAAACATAGATGTAACTTTTGAATTCGTATCACCACAAGTTCAAATAGAAACACCAGTTGCGCATCCAGTTCAGTCTATTGCGCAAGAATTTGAAATTATTTCCTCTCAAGTTAGAGAGATTGAAGTAATTGCTCCAGAATTTGTTAAAGGTAAAGAGGAAGAAGTATCATTTTCATTAGATTTATTCGATACAAAAGAAGTAGAAACACCTATTGTTTTTGATTTTTCAAATGAAGTGAATCACATGAGCGTGAATGAACCCGTTCAAGTATTGCCTGTTACTGAAATGAATGAAAACGGTATTATTCGTTATTCTCTAGAAGAAGAAATAGAAATGGTAGCCGAGCCCGTAGCGGAAGTAAATATAGCGGCAGAACCTATTGAAGCTGAGCTAAATTTTACGATAAAACAAACAGAAGTAGCTTTTGATGCGCCACATGCTTTAGATAATTCGCCTTTAGAAATGTCTATTGAAGAAACCTTAAAAGCGAGAGCAGAAGAGCGTAAAAGAAAATTAAAAGATTTTAATTATAAGTTCAATAATCCAGGGCGCATAGATGAATTAGAAAAAGAACCTGCATTCAAAAGATTAGGTATAGATGTAACGAGTATGCCAAATCAAAACCAACAATCTAGAATGTCATTAGGACTTGATAGTAATGACGATGTGCAGTTGCGTTCAAATAATTCATTTTTACACGATAATGTGGATTAACTAACCTAAATTATATCATTGAGTAGAAAACCTGAAAGTTCAATTTCAGGTTTTTTTATTACTTTTGTTTTTTAGGACCTTCTTCCAGCTATTCGCTATATTCCCGATAAATCGGGAGATGCCGCTGCTATCTGGGGTAGGCTACACAATATAAAAAAAGTAAAACAATCTAAATCTAAAAATATGAGCTTAGAATCAAAAATAATGGAGCACATGAAAGAAGCTATGAAAGCAAAAAACACAGTTGCTTTGGAAGCTTTAAGAGCTATAAAATCAGCTATTATATTAGCTAAAACAGAATCGGGAGCTACTGATACTTTATCGGAAGAAGATGAAGTAAAAATGCTCCAACGATTAGTAAAACAAAGAAAAGATAGCGCTACTATATTCACAGAACAAGGTAGAACCGATTTAGCCGAACCAGAATTGGCTCAAATTGCTGTCATTGAACAGTTTTTACCTGCTCAGTTATCAGAGGCAGAAGTAGAGGCTATTGTATCAAAAATAATTACTGAAGGCGGATTTTCAGGAATGGCTTCTATGGGTCAGGTAATGGGAATGGCTTCAAAAGCTCTAGCAGGACAAACCGATGGAAAAACAATTTCTACTCTGGTTAAAAAGCTTTTAGGTTAACACTTTGATAAACTCAGTGTGGATACTGTAAAGATAACTTACAAGGCCTCGTAGCTCAATTGGATAGAGCACTGGATTTCGGCTCCAGCGGTTGGGGGTTCGACTCCCTTCGAGGTCACGAATAAATACTTTGCTAAAAAATGTCCAGTTTACTTAAGTTTTTTTAAATAAAGTATTTTCAAAGCGGAGCTTTTAGGGATGTTGTGTTGCAAACTCCCTTCGAGGTCACAATAAAAATTGTAAAATAAAAACCACTCTACTAGAGTGGTTTTTTAGTAATATTTTTAACAGAATTACTTAGTAATTGCTTTTAAATCGGCAATAGTATCTAAAGGGTCTTTAGCACTAAAAACATAGCTTCCGGCTACTAAAATATCTGCGCCAGCTTCAGCAAGTTGTTTAGCGTTTTTATTAGTGACACCGCCATCAATTTCAATTAGCGTGTTTGCTTTATTTCTGCGAATCATTTCTTTTAATTGAGCTACTTTATCATAGGTGCGTTCTATAAAAGATTGTCCACCAAAACCAGGATTAACACTCATTATACATACTAAATCTATGTCTTTAATGATGTCTTCTAGTAAGGCTACGGGCGTGTGTGGGTTCAACGCTACTCCAGCTTTCATTCCTTCTGCTTTTATAGCTTGAATTGTGCGGTGTAAATGTGTACACGCTTCATAATGTACAGTCAAAAAATCTGCGCCTAATTTTTTAAATGTACTAATGTATCTGTCAGGATCAACAATCATTAAATGTACGTCTAAGTTTTTTTTAGCGTGCTTTTTTATGGCTTCTAAAACAGGCATCCCAAAAGAAATATTAGGTACAAACACACCATCCATAATGTCAATGTGAAACAAATCGGCTTCACTTTTATTAACCATGGCAATTTCTTTTTGGAGATTTGCAAAATCTGCAGCTAAAATAGAAGGCGCTATTAAGGTATTTTTCATGTTGTAGTTATGTTGTTTATTGTAGATTTCAAAATTCGTTATTCAATATTGAATATTTCATCTTTTTGCAAATGTACAAATTATAAACTTTCATTTTTAGAATTTTGAATATTCAACTTCAAATTTTGAATTCTGAAGTTTTTAAAAAACAAAACTCCGGCTGATTACCGGAGTTTTAAGTATCAATCAAAAAACGTAGTTTTAGATTATTGTTATCTTTACAGAGTCACACTGAGCCTGTCGAAGTGTTAACCCAAGTATGTTTTTAAAATTTTACTTCTCGAAGTGTGTTTTAATCTTCTGATTGCTTTTTCTTTGATTTGACGTACACGTTCACGCGTTAAGTCAAATGTTTCTCCTATTTCTTCTAAAGTCATAGGATGTTGATCACCTAGTCCAAAATATAAACGAACGACATCGGCTTCTCTTGGTGTTAAGGTTTCAAGAGCGCGTTCAATTTCAGTTTGAAGTGATTCGTGGATTAATTCTCTATCTGGATTTGGCGATTCACCAGAACGTAATACATCGTACAAATTAGAATCTTCACCTTCAACTAAGGGTGCATCCATGGATAAGTGACGCCCTGAATTTTTCATTGACTCTTTTACGTCATTTACGGTCATGTCTAATTCCTTAGCAATTTCTTCTGCAGAAGGTGGACGCTCATTAGATTGCTCTAATAAGGCATACATCTTATTGATTTTATTAATAGAACCAATTTTATTCAATGGTAAGCGAACGATACGTGATTGTTCTGCTAAAGCTTGTAAAATAGATTGACGAATCCACCACACCGCATACGAAATAAATTTGAAACCACGCGTTTCATCAAAACGTTGTGCCGCTTTAATTAATCCTAAATTCCCTTCGTTAATTAAATCGGGAAGTGTTAAACCTTGATTTTGGTATTGTTTAGCTACCGAAACAACGAAACGTAAATTGGCTTTCGTTAATTTTTCTAAAGCACGTTGGTCACCAGCTTTAATGCGTTGTGCTAACTCTACTTCTTCGTCGGCAGTAATTAAATCTACCTTACCTATTTCTTGTAAATATTTATCTAATGACGCAGTTTCACGATTGGTAACCTGCTTAGTAATTTTAAGCTGTCTCATTGTATGGGTCTCCTTGCTTTTTTGTTATTTCTGATAGTTATACGTAAGAAGTTGCAAAAAAGTTACATAAAC
>NZ_CALFIG010000295.1 GCF_937876455.1 uncultured Flavobacterium sp. | reverse complement strand
TCCATTCTCTTAAATATTAGGTGGTGTTAGTCTGTTTTCAGGGAGGTCTATCCAAAAAATATCTTTTTCGTTATAAACAACATTTGCAATATCCCAAGCATCTATTGTTGACACATAAAATGCTGGTTGAATAGAGCCGTTTTTATTTTTCTTCACCCAGTAGTAGCCTTCTTGTCTTTCCATAATTTAAACTTGTGAATATCTGACTTTAGCCCACTCTTCGTACTCTTTATACCCCTTGTCTGTTTTTGATAAAACAACAATTTCAACAAACTGATTTAATTCAGTTCTTAGCGGTCTTATATCGCAAGTGCCTGTTAATTCTCTCTTTGGTTTTTCCTTTTCCATTACCCCCCCCCCTTTAATATGCTGTTAAGGCGGTTGATAACATTCTTATTTTCAGACATTCTTTCTGTACAATAAATTGCGCGTTGTTTTGTCTTTGAGTGCAAGATAAATCTACCAGCAACTCTTGTTAATTCTTCATTCCTTTCCTCCAACTCAGCTATTAGCTGCTTTATTTTCTCTTCCACACCTTCTTTGGTTTTAGTATTTGTTTCTTTTCCTTTTCAAAGCCATACACGCCTATTAATTTAGTCTTAAATAGTCGCTCTAGTTTTGTAATAGTTTCAAGCGTGAAGTTCTCCCGCCCCTTTAGTAATCGGTGGTAGTAAGTAGCTGAAATGTTTAATTTCATGCAAATTTCAGATTTCTCCATTCCACTCTCATCAATAAGGTCGAGTAGTCGCATGGATATTTTGGCGGATAAATCTAACCACGCCTGATTTTTTACCTCCCATTCCAGCTTTTGTAATAGCGTTGATTTTTCAGGGGAAACTAATTCCATGAAATCCCTGTGTTTTTTATCAGTTGTTTTCTCTTCCATTTGGTTTAGGGGTTTAGTGTTAGTTCTTCACCCGTTAGGGCGTAAAAAAGGTTTTGTAGCTGGTGCAGGTGTTTAATCTTATAAGCCGTCGGGTGCGCTAAAACGGTTAAATAAACGTCATTTATATCATTCTTGTCATGTACAAAAGCAACAGACTTCTCAAACTTCCATTTGATTTCTTTGTTTTCAACCTTACTATCATAATCGTAAATTGCTCCGATGCCCTTATGCTCATTTCTAGGTTCAAACCCCAACCTTAACAGTATATCCTCTGTTAGTGGTATGGGGTAATACCACTCTGCATTATCTATTCCTGTACCGCTGTGTATTTGGTGTATATTCATTTTGTCGCTTACGTTTCCTGCTACCGTTGCATAAACGTAATTTCCAATTCTCAAGTCCCGTGCTTTTACTGTTTCCATGTTGGTCAATTCTTTTACCGTGTTTGATTACTTATTAACCATTCCATAAGTTTCTTTTTCCACTCGTATCTTTCAATAGAACTAAAGTCCCCTATCTGAGTATTAAATGAACCAAACCTTTGCAAAACTTGTCCATTAGGGGCTATAAAAGCTACAAACTTATAATTCTTTACCGCCCATAAATTTCCTTTAAAGGAATAAACACCGTCTTTTTTAGTTTCTGCTTTTTTGTTAAGTAAGTTTATTTCGTCTATTGTCATTTTTACTATGTATTACTTAGTACTCTCAGGGGTGGGGGTTATACCTTATATTTAGCTGCATTTAAAAGCCCTATTGAATACTGTATTGACCGATAAATAGCCCTTTTTCTGTTAAGTTTCTTTTTGAACATTTCCCTACGCTCTTTACTTGTTGCTGATTTGACGCAAAATAAAGCGTTATCAACCTCAAATTTAGCTAAGGTTAATTGTGTTTCTAAAATCTCAATTGTTGGTTTATAATTTGGCATTTCCGTTATTTTTTATCCCGCCTTAACGGGGGTTAGTTATTATCCTTTTTTAGCGGATACACCCTCTTTTACTACTAATCTAATAATAAGGTTACAATATCCCTAACATTTTCATTAACTTCCTTAACTCTGTCTTGTTCTTTACTATTCCCGAAAACATTATATGTGAAGTCCAATTGCCCGACATCTCATTATACACCCGCTGAAGGTAAATACCTAAAGTACTATTTTCTTGGTCATATAGCAAAACATAAGTATCGGTGTTATTGGCGGCAAAAGAATAACCATCTACAAAACAATTATCCTCTTCCGCCCAAATATTTAACACAGGATGAGATTCCCACCCTAAACTCTCTATATCCTCACGGTCTAAATACTTGACTCTGATTTTACCGCCATCTATCCCGTGCGAAATGTCATTTAAACACTCGTAATTAGCATCAGTGCCTTCACAATTAGCCCAATCGCTTAAAGAAAGCTCTTCCCACGTCTTGTTTTTTAACACTTCATACTCAAACCCCACACAAAACTCCTCCAATTCAGGGGTGTAATAATTACTCTCTTCCATATCTGTTTTTTCCTATTTATACCTAATCCCCCTTAATAAAGTTGCAAAAAAATCCTATTTTCCTTCCCCCTCTTCGGCGGCTAAAACCAATCTATTAACCATATCCCATAACACAGCACCATCATCACCATTAACTACCCCATCATCTATCCTCCCACAAACCCCAAACTCAGCATCCAAACTCTCCCAATACCCCTTATACACATCTAACAACTCCCTCATCATCTTCACAGGAACTTCTACAACACCCCTTCTACATAATCAACATCCACCTCAATAACAACCTCCATATCCTCAACACCCCTTATCTCCCTAAAACCAACACCATCCCCCTCCCCAACCTTATTATAATAAACCGTACCCCCAAACACAGGACTATACGAACCAAATACATAAAACCCACCATTCACACTAAACTTGAAAACATCCCCCTCTACCAAATCCCTAATCTTTTTATTTAATCCCTTTTTCATATTCCTCTTTTACACCCTTATACGCATACCAATATACTAAAGTTGCAAAATATTGTAATATTTAATAACAAAATTTTTTTTCTAAAATTTCTGAGAAAAGCACCCTATGTACCCCTCATTTCCA
>NZ_CALFIG010000294.1 GCF_937876455.1 uncultured Flavobacterium sp. | reverse complement strand
ATTATTGAAGAACAACAAGTATTTCAGAACAAATTACTACTAGCCGGATTTTTAGAAGCTGAAATTAGTAAGCAGGAAAAAACAAACGATTCCACATTTGTTTTTACGTATTCACTAGGAACACAAACAAAAAATGTTTTAGTGCAATGTAATGATTTGTCTACATTTGATAAAAATCTTCTAGAAATAGATAGTAATGTAAAACTTTTACTTTCTGAAGTTGAAAATTATTTAAATACTAAACTCAACCTATTAGAAAAAAAAGGATATGCGCAAGCTAAACTAAAACTCATTAATTTTAAAATACAGCAAGCTTCACTTGAAGCTAATTTATATTTAGAACTAAATGCTATTCGAAAAATCAACAAACTCGTCGTTTCTGGTTATTCCGATTTTCCTAAAGGAGTGAAAAAGCTATATGAAAAAAAATATGCAGGAAAAACATTTAACCAAGAAACCGTTAAAACAATATATAAAGATTTTAATAGTCTTCCTTTCGTAAATCAACCTAAATATCCCGAAGTATTATTGACAAAAGATTCAACTGATATTTATATTTATTTAGAAAAAAGAAAAAACAATAGTTTTGATGGATTTATTGGATTTGGAACGAATGAAGTAAAACAAAAACTTCAATTTAATGGGTATCTTGATTTAAATTTATACAACAATTTAAACAAGGGAGAACGATTTAACTTATATTGGAAAAACGACGGAAATAAACAAAGCACTTTTAATGCAAAGCTTGAATTAGCCTACTTGTTTCAATTGCCATTAGCCTTTAAAGGAAACTTAAAAATTTTTAGACAAGACACTATTTTCCAACAAAGTAGCTTTGATGCAGACTTGGGTTATATGTTTTCTTATAACACAAAAGCATATATAGGTGTAAAAGAAAGTACATCTGAAGCGATTCAAAAAAATCCGAATGCTACTTTAAAAGATTTGACGTCTAATTTTATAACTACTTCTATTTCGCATCAGAAACTAAATTATGACAATGAAGTGTTTCCAGAAGTGTTTTCGATGAATATAAAAATAGGGATTGGTTCTCGAAAAATTGGTCTTGACAAAACAAATCAATTTTTTAGTCAACTGCAAGCTAATTATCTCCTTGAAGTAAATAAAAAAAATTATATACACTTAAAAACAGATACGTATTATTTACAAAGTACAACTTATTACACAAATGAACTTTACCGATTTGGGGGAATACAATCTATAAGAGGTTTTAATGAAAATAGCTTGCAAGGTAATTTATTTACTGGTGTTTTTACCGAATATAGATATATTGTTGCTTCTAATTTATATGTGCATACCCTTACTGATTTTGGTTATTTTCAAGACAAAGCAAACCAAACATCTGCCAATTTATACGGGTTTGGATTTGGAATTGGTTTACTTAATAAAAGTGGCATTTTTAATTTAGTATATGCCAATGGTTCATCAAGTGGGCAAGCTTTTAAATTATCAAACTCGATTGTTCAAGTGAGTTTAAAAACTACTTTTTAAAAAACTAATAAAAGTAAATTTCACCACCTTTTTTCTTTTTCCTTTTTCCTTAACTCTTTCTTACTATCTTTGTAGCATGAAGAATGACAATCAAATATTCGGGATTAGAGCAATCATTGAAGCTATCCAATCAGGAACAATCATTGATAAAGTATTTATTCAAAAAGAATCTCAAGGCGATTTAATGCGAGAATTGCTTAAAAGCATTAAGTCTAAGAACATAAACTTTAGTTATGTTCCTGTAGAAAAGCTAAACCGGATGACCGCTATGAATCATCAAGGTGCAGTAGCTACAATTTCTCCTATTGCTTTTCATGAATTAGAAGACATGATTGTTAGCACAACAGAACAAGGAAAAATGCCTTTATTTTTAATCCTAGACCAATTGTCAGATGCTCGTAACTTTGGTGCCATTATTAGAACTGCAGAATGTACGGGTGTAAACGGAATAATTATCCAAAAACAAGGAAGTGCTCCTGTAAACGGTGATACAGTTAAAACTAGCGCTGGGGCTGTCTTTAATGTGCCTATTTGTAAAGTAGACCATATTAAAGATGCTATTTTTCATTTGCAAGGTAGCGGTATTAAAACCATAGCCGCTACTGAAAAAACAGATCAAAACATTTATGACATTAACTTCAACGAGCCTGTTGCTATTATCATGGGTAATGAAGAAAGAGGCGTAAATCCATCGGTATTAAAAGTAGTAGATGAAAAAGCAAAATTACCTATGTATAGATCGGAAGAGCGTCGTGTA
>NZ_CALFIG010000293.1 GCF_937876455.1 uncultured Flavobacterium sp. | reverse complement strand
AGCGTATTTCAAAAGTCAGGATATTTCAGCTAATGTTGATCGCTTTCAAAACTTACTCAAGCAGTGCAGTATACCAATTAGTCGGTTCGGTATTGGAGAAGGTGCTTTCGATTTTTGGAAGTCACGCGGATATAAAGCTGCATATGAAAAAACGAAAGAAAATCTCGAAAATTTTAAACCAGAACAAAAAGATTCAGACAAAAAAGAGTTGTTAGACAGGCTTGATAAAGCGGAAAAAGAAGCACAAAAAAACGAGAAACTTTTAAAAGAATTAGAAGAGTTAACCAAGAAATTACAAAAAGATGAATTGTTTGATAAAGCCGATAAGTTAAAACAACAAGCTAAAACACAACAAAAATCATTGGAACAATTAGTTGAATTAACTAAGCGTTACTATGTGGAACAAAAAGCAAATCAACTTATAGAAAAATTAGAGCAATTAGCCCAAAAACAAGAACAATTAGCAAAGGATGAAAAAGAATCTCTAGATGAACAAAATAAAGTTTCTAAAGAGTTTGATGCTATTAAAAAGGAGCTTGATGCGTTAGACAAAGAAAATAAAGAATTAAAATCACCAATGGATATTCCTAACGATAAAGGAGATCAAAAAGACGTGGAACAGGAACAACAAAAAGCTGAGGATAATTTAGAAAAAAAACAAGCATCAGCAGCCAATAAAAATCAAAAATCTGCTGCCAACAAAATGAAACAAATGAGTCAAAAAATGTCCGACTCTATGTCGTCTGGTGAGATGCAAGATAATCAAGAAGATGCTAAAGTGCTTAGACAAATTTTAGACAATTTGCTTACTTTTTCTTTTGATCAAGAAAAATTACTCAATAAGTTTAAAGGGATAACCAATTCTAAAACAGCGATTAATTCCTTATTAAAAAAGCAACAAGAATTGAAGACACAGTTTAAACACGTGGATGATAGTTTGTTTGCATTAGCAATGCGTCAACCAAAATTATCCGATATTGTATTAAAAGAAATTGAAGAGGTGCATTACAACTTAGAAAAAGCAATTGAAAATCTACCAACAACGAATAGGTATAAAGGTATTTCACACCAACAATTTGTTTTGTCATCAGCAAACAAACTTGCCGATTTTTTAAGCAATGTACAAAGCGACATGAATAATGCAAATATGAGCGCATCAGGCGGCGGAAAACCAAAACCAGGTAAAGGAAGTGGTAGCGGACAACAATTGTCCGATATTATTCAAAAGCAGAAAGGTCTTGGCGAAAAAATGAAAGGCGAGCAAGAGGGTAATAAACCTGGACAAAAAGGCAAACCAAACCAACAAGGCTCAACAGGTAAAGGCGGACAAAATGGTTCTGAAGGGGCTGAGGGAGACGCGGGCAAACTCTTAGAAATTTTAAAACAACAACAAGAACTAAGAGAGTCGTTAGAACAAGAATTAAACAAACAAGGTCTAAGCGGAAACGGCCAGAGTGCCCTTCAAAAAATGAAAGAGCTGGAAAAACAATTAATAAATAAAGGTTTCTCTCAAGAAAATTATAATAGAGCGTTACAAGTAACACACGAATTGTTAAAGCTTGAGAACGCACAAAAACAGCAAGGACAAGACACAAAAAGAGAAGCAAACACAAACACAAAAGATTATTTAGGCGCAAACAAACCGCTTCCTCCTGCTTTATTAAATTATTTACAAAGTGTTGAAATATTAAACAGACAAAGTTTACCTTTGCAGCCAAACTTTAACCAGCGGGTTCAATCTTATTTTAATAAATAATGGTTACATTTAATTACGAGACTGATTTTATACTTACTGACGAAAAGAAACATGCCGATTGGATTTGTACTATTATTCGTTCAGAAGGGTTTTTGGTTGGCGAAATAAATTATATTTTTTGTGACGACGATTATTTACACGCCATAAACATGCAATATCTAAATCACGATACACTGACAGATATTATAAGCTTTGATTATACAGAAGGAAAGTTGATTTCTGGCGACATATTTGTTTCTGTTGAGCGCGTAAAAGATAATGCGCTTGATTTTAAAGTTTCTTTTGAAGAAGAATTAAAAAGGGTTTTAGCACATGGTGTGTTACACTATTGTGGATATAAAGACAAAAGAAAAGAGGACGCGCTTTTAATGCGCAACAAAGAAGAGGAGAAAATTTTATTGTTCCACGTGGAACAATAAAATTTTTAATTATATAATTATTTAATGTTTCACGTGGAACAATGAGTTTATTTCAAGACACATATGATGTAATAGTTGTTGGCGGAGGGCACGCGGGTTGTGAGGCTGCTGCTGCTGCTGCTAATATGGGCTGTTCAACGCTTTTAGTCACGATGAATTTACAAAACATTGCTCAAATGTCTTGTAATCCTGCAATGGGAGGTATTGCTAAAGGGCAAATAGTAAGAGAAATTGATGCGCTTGGTGGTTATTCTGGTATTGTGTCAGACAGAACCGCTATTCAATTCAAGATGTTAAATTTATCGAAAGGCCCAGCTATGTGGTCTCCAAGATGTCAAAGCGACAGAATGCGTTTTGCGGAAGAATGGAGATTGATGTTGGAGCAAACACCAAACCTTGATTTTTATCAAGAAATGGTTTCGGGCATTCTAACAGAAGGTGATAAAATTGTTGGAATTAAAACATCATTAGGTGTAGTTATTAAGGGAAAAACAGTTGTATTAACTAATGGAACTTTTTTAAACGGCTTAATTCATATTGGCGAAAAACAATTTGGAGGCGGCAGAGCAGGCGAAAGTGCTTCGTTTGGTATTACGGAAGATTTAGTTAAACTTGGTTTTGAATCAGGTAGAATGAAAACAGGTACGCCGCCTCGAGTAGATGGGAGATCATTAGATTTTTCTAAAATGATAGAACAACCGGGCGATGTTAACCCTTCAAAATTTTCATATTCAGACCAAACAAAGGCCTTAACATCTCAACGTTCTTGTTACATGACGTATACTTCAGAAGGGGTTCACGATTTATTACGTGAGGGTTTTGACAGAAGCCCAATGTTTAATGGAAGAATTAAAAGCATTGGCCCTAGATATTGTCCGTCAATTGAAGACAAAATAAACCGATTTGCAGACAAAGAGCGTCACCAGTTATTTGTAGAGCCAGAAGGGTGGAATACGGTTGAATTTTATGTAAATGGATTTTCTACGTCTTTGCCTGAAGAAGTTCAGTTTAGCGCATTACGTGCTGTGGAAGGATTTAAAAATGTGAAATTTTTTAGACCCGGCTATGCAATAGAATACGACTACTTCCCTCCTACCCAATTAAAGCATACCTTAGAAACTAAAATAATAAACGGCCTTTATTTTGCAGGACAAATTAACGGAACAACAGGATATGAAGAAGCGGCTTCGCAAGGTTTAATGGCGGGAATTAACGCGGCGTTACAAGTACAAGATAAAGAACCATTAATTCTTAAAAGAGACGAGGCATATATAGGTGTTTTAATTGACGATTTAATTACAAAAGGCACAGAAGAACCTTATAGAATGTTTACTTCAAGAGCAGAATACAGAACATTGTTAAGACAAGACAATGCCGATTTACGCTTAACCCCAAAAGGGTTTGAAATTGGTTTAGCAGATGATTCGCGCTTAAAAAGAATGGAATACAAAAAGGAAGCCTCAGACAAGTTTGTCACTTTTTTTAAAGAAACAAGCCTTAAACCAGAAGAAGCAAATCCGGTTTTAATAGAAAAAGGATCTTCACCAATGACACAACCAGATAAAATGTACAAAGTGTTTTCTAGACCTCAATTAGAATTATCGGATATAGTAAAATTCGAAAAAGTGCAAGCGTATATTTCTGAAAATGATTTAGACAATGAAGTAATAGAACAAGCGGAAATTCAAGTAAAATATGCGGGATATATTGAAAAAGAGAAAAACCACGCAGACAAAGTAAATCGTTTAGAAGACGTAATAATTCCAAATCATTTCGATTTTGATAAAATAAAATCAATTTCAATTGAAGCGCGTCAAAAATTAAATAAAATAAAACCAACTACAATTGCGCAAGCCTCTAGAATAAGTGGCGTGTCGCCAAGTGATATTTCAGTATTGTTAATTCATATGGGAAGATAAATTTAGATTGATTAGTTCCACGTGAAACAACCTTGTTAAAGCCAATAAACACAGACTAAATGAATTTTAAAGAAGAAAATAAATTTTTAATAGTTAAAGATTATTCCGTTTCAAAAGAAACATTTGCGTTATTATATAATAAAGAATATGATTTATTAAAAACACACCCCTTCCCCGATTTATCCCTACTGTCTAAATATTATGAAAGCGAAGATTATATTTCTCATACAGATGGAAAAAGAACGTTTTTTGAAAAAATATATCATTTTGTCAAAAAAAGAGCTATCAAAAACAAAGTAAAATTAATCAATTCTTACCATAAAAATAAGGGTGCATTATTAGATGTGGGATGTGGAACAGGAGATTTTTTAGTTGAAGCACAAAATCAAGGATGGAAAGCGACGGGCTATGAACCCAACGAAGCGGCTAAAAAACTTACTATTTCTAAAAACGTTTCAACTATAGATGATTTAGTTTCGCTTAGCGCAAATTCTTTTGATGTAATAACATTATGGCACGTTTTAGAACACGTTCCTAATTTGGAAGAATACATAAAAAATTTGAAAAAACTATTAAAACCTAGCGGCACGTTAATTGTTGCGGTTCCAAATTATAAATCATATGACGCAATTTATTATAAGAGACATTGGGCCGCTTATGATGTGCCAAGACATTTGTGGCATTTTTCAAAAAAGAGCATAAAAAGATTGTTCTCTGATGTTGACATGAATCTGGCTTGTGTATTACCTATGTGGTTTGATAGTTTTTATGTAAGTATGTTGTCCGAAAAACATAAAACAGGAAAAATTAATTTTATAAAGGCAGTTTTTATTGGTTTGCGCTCAAATTGTGTCGGATTGTTTAAAAAAGAGTTTTCTTCTCATATTTATGTGTTAAAAAACAACAAATAGCTGTTTGTTTTGTTTTTAACAATCTTTTTTATTAAAAACACCTAAAGCCATAAGAGAAAAAGCAAAAGGCCTTAAAAGGCTTTAAAATAAGCTGGTTTTTATAACAATAATTTATTTTTATTTTTTTTACATAGAAATAATTTATGGATAAAAAAATTAAATAATTAGTAGAAACTAATTACTTTTACCAAAATTAAATAAAAACACTAATGAAAAAAATTTTATCACTTTGTGCATTCGCTTTAGTTTTAATTTCTTGTCAAGAAACAACAACATCAAAAGCAGATTTTAAAACAGGTTATATTGATACATCTATCTTATTAGAAAAATATAATAAGTTCACAGATGCTAATGAAAAATTTAAAGTTAAATCTGAAGAAATGGGTCGCCCAATTCAGGCAAAAGCTCAACAATTAGAGGCAGAAATGGCTAATTTCCAAAGAGCAGCTCAAGTAAATGGGGAAGCGTGGGCGCAACAAAAATATGGTGAATTACAACAAAGACAACAAGCGTTACTAGCTGAAAGAGAACAAATTTTAGGCAAAATTGACGGAGAAGCAGGAAAATTAAAAGATTCTTTAGTTAAAGAAGTAAAAAAATACATTGAGAATTATGGTAAAAAAGAAGGGTATGATTACATTTTTACAACTTCAGAGATGTCCGTTAATGTTATTTATGCAAAAGAAAGCTATAATTTAACAGAAAAGATTCTTAAAAAATTAAACGAAGAATATAAAGCAACTGCTGAAAAAAAATAAGTTAAATCCCGAAGAAATTCGGGATTTTTTTATAACCAATATACGCCTAAAAGAGCTGGAATTAAATAAATTACAATAGTTCTAGCGCCATCATAATCTTTGGCTAGTCGCTGACCAAACAACAATAAAAGCAGGGTAACTGAAGAAACTACACAACAATAGTTTGCTAACACAGTGGATTGGTTTATTAAATTTTCCACAATACCCATAATACCTAGAACACCTGCAGCAATTTCTAAAGCCAAAACAGTCAATAAAGCGGCGGGTACCTTGTTCTTCAAAAGCGTGTTTGAAAAATGTTCTTTAAGCCAACTTACGTTTCCGTTCCAATCAACAATTTTATCATAACCCGATTGTAAAAAAGTGATGGCTAAAAAACTTAGCAGTAATAAAGTAAAAGCAGTCATAATATATTGTTTTAAATAGTTTCTTTAACGTGTAATAAACGAGTTAATTTAATAGACAAATCGGTTAAAATAATGTTGCTGTTTCCGTTTCGTTCTATGTGGTATATAGCCTCTTCAATTTCTTTGTAAATTCCAGTAATATTTGCTCCATGAATAAACGGCGCGAATTTTTCTAATTTAAAATTTTCAAACGTCGGTTCTAGATAAACCAATTCATTTGCTGTATAATTTAATAACAAGGCTTGTCTAAAATATTGCATGCAAAAATGAAGAAAGTTTTTTTGTACTTCTCGCCCTTCTTTGGCTATTGTTGCCCCCCATTGTATTAAATCAGAAATTGCACTAGCGTTTCCTCTTGCTTTGAATGCCGCCCTCACCCAAACAACAAACCATTCTTCAAATAAAGCATCGTCATTATCCTTGTTTAGCAAGTGCAATGCTTTATTGTAATTGCCTTCAGCTTGATGTGCTATTTTTTTAGCCAAGTTTGCATCGAGTTTTTTACTAGCCATTAACTCTTCGGCAATAATTTGTTCTGGTAAGGCCAAAAAATCTACAACTTGACATCTAGACAAAATAGTTTGTAAAACAGTTGCGGTATTTTCAACAATTAATATAAAAACAGTTTTTTCTGGCGGTTCTTCTAGTAATTTTAATAATTTGTTTGCCGCCGCCGCATTCATTCTATCAGCCATCCAAACAATCATAATTTTATAGCCGCCTTCATAGGCTTTTAAGGAAAGTGTTTTGTTAATTTCAGCAGCATCTCTAACCGAGATTATTCCTTGCTTTTTTGGAATTTCCAAATGCTTATACCAATCAAAAAGGCCCGCGTATGGGTTTTCTGTAATAAAGCTTCGCCAGTCATTTAAAAAATTAGCACTAATCACATTTTCACCTTTTACATCATCCGTGTTAGTAACCGGATAAATAAAATGCAAATCGGGATGCGACAAATTATTAAATTTTAGGTTGCAATTCGCGTTTCCAGAATTGTTTTCTCCGTCACCATTTCCACAGAGAATGTATTGTGCATAAGCAATAGCCATGGGCAATGTGCCACATCCTTCCGGACCCACAAACAGTTGTGCATGAGGAATTCTACCTTGATTAGCACTTCTAATCAGGTGGTTTTTTATGTGGTTTTGACCTAAAATTTCTGAAAATAACATAAAGCAAACTTACAAAATATAATTAAACGAGATAGCTCGCTGCCGTTTAAAATTTAGATTTGTGTAAATCTAGAATAAAGCTCTGCATTCATTTATTGCAAAATCGTATCTTTGCAAACAGATATAAATTAATTACTATGAAAACGTTAGCCGATTTTAGTTTTAAAGACAAAAAAGTTTTAATCCGTGTAGATTTTAATGTGCCATTAGATGAAAATTTTAATGTAACAGATTCAAACAGAATAGAAGCGGCAAAGCCAACAATTGATAAAATATTAAATGACGGTGGCGCGGTAATTTTAATGTCTCACTTGGGAAGACCAAAAGGTAAAGAAGAAAAATACTCCTTAAAACACATTGTGTCCAAAGTCGAAGAAATTTTAAGAAAACCTGTGAAATTTGCTTCTGATTGCATTGGTGCCATTGCTCATAACGCAGCACACGATTTAGCAATGGGCGAGGTTTTAGTATTAGAAAATTTACGTTTTTATACCGAAGAAGAAGCGGGAGATGTTACTTTTTCAAAAGCGCTTGCTTCTTTGGCCGATTTTTATGTGAATGATGCATTTGGTACTGCACACAGAGCACACGCTTCGACAACAATTATTGCAAATGAATTTCCAGAAAGCAAATGTTTTGGCGCTTTATTAGCAAAAGAAATAGAAAGTATAGACAAGGTTTTGAAAAATTCTGAAAAACCAGTTACAGCTATTTTAGGAGGAAGTAAAGTTTCGACTAAAATTACCATTATTGAAAATATTTTAGACAAAGTAGACCACATGATTATTGGTGGAGGCATGACGTTTACTTTCGTAAAGGCAATGGGTGGAAAAATTGGAGATTCTATTTGTGAAGATGATAAATTAGCATTAGCATTAGATATTTTGAAAAAAGCCAAAGAAAAAGGCGTTCAAATTCATTTACCTGTCGATGTAGTAGCGGCAAATGAATTTTCAAACGATGCCGAAACACAAATTATAGATGTTACTGCTATTCCAGATGGATGGCAAGGGCTTGACGCAGGGCCAAAAACACTTGAACTATTTAAACAAGTGCTTTTAGATTCTAAAACGATTTTATGGAATGGTCCAATAGGTGTTTTTGAAATGGAAAAATTTGCTCACGGCACTATTTCTTTAGGAGAATACATTGCTGAATCGACAAAAAATGGCGCGTTTTCTTTAGTTGGAGGAGGAGATAGTGTAGCGGCGGTAAAACAGTTTGGCCTGGAATCAAAAATGAGTTACGTTTCCACTGGAGGTGGAGCTATGTTAGAAATGCTTGAAGGCAGAACATTACCAGGAATCGCAGCTATTTTAGCATAATTAAACAATAAATTGTATTTTTGCAACGTTAGTAATGTGTTGTAAATAAGCAACATAATAAAAACGCCCCATAAAAAGATGAAAAAAATAGTCCTATTAGCAAGTTTGTTTTTCTCGTTTGCCTTTTCTTTTGCACAAGAAAGCGCAGAAAGAGAATTGCCTATTTTTGTTCCAAAATTAACCTACTTAGATTCCTTAAAAAGCACGTTTATTAATCATTCTACAAGTGTTTGTATTGACGAAAGATGGATGAAAGAACTTGCAAACATTGACATTTCAAAAGAAATGTTTGAAGACATTACCACGTTAAATTTAGATGAAAAAGTAGATTATAATTTAGATGTTGAAATCTTAAAAAAACGTCTAAAAAAACTAGACGCACACTCTCCTTTTGTTATAGAATATAATCAAACGTTAGAGAATACAATTAAAATTTTTCTAAAAAAAAGAAGCAAAAGTATTGAGCGACAAATGGCAATTGCAGAATATTATTTTCCGATGTTCGAAGAGCATTTAGCAAAATATAACGTTCCTTTAGAAATTAAATATTTAGCCATTGTTGAATCGGCATTAAATCCAAAAGCAAAATCACGTGTAGGCGCAGGAGGGTTATGGCAATTCATGCCGGCGACAGGCAAACAATATAAATTAAATGTTACGTCGTATGTTGACGACAGACACGATCCTATAAAAGCAACAGAAGCAGCGTGTCAGTATTTGTCAAACATGTATGCTATTTTTGGCGATTGGAGCTTAGTGTTAGCATCATATAATTGCGGCCCAAACAACGTTTCAAAAGCAATTAGACGAGCAGGAGGAAGTAATGACTATTGGGAAATAAGAAAATTTTTACCCAAAGAAACAGCAAACTATGTTCCTGCTTTTTTAGCCACAATGTATATTTATGAGTTTAAAAAAGAGTTGGGTTTAACACCTAAAAAAGCACCTGTAGCTTATTTCCAAACCGACACAGTGGCCGTAAAAAGAGGAATGACATTTAAGCAGATAGCTGATTTATTAGACGTAACGGTAGATGAAATAGAGTTTTTTAATCCTACGTTTAAGAATAATTTTATTCCATCCTATGAAAATGAATTGTATTTTTTAAGATTACCAAAAGACAAAATTGGCTTATTTGTTTCCAATGAAGATAAAATTTATGCTTACTTAGAGTATCTGGAAGCCGAAAAATTGCGAAAAGTACAACTTGCCAAAATACAAAAACAAGACAGTATAGCTAAACAAGACAGTATTGTGGCTTTGGAAGAAAAAGAATTTGATAAAATTGTAACGCAAACAACTAAGGAAGTAGTCAAAAAAGAGTATTACAAAGTTAAAAAAGGGGAAACGTTAAGCAAAATAGCAACTATAAATAACGTTAGTGTTGAACAATTAAAAAAATGGAATACGATTAACGGAACGACAATTAATGAGGGGCAGTATTTAGTGTTACAAAAAACAAAAAAAATAACCGTTAACGAAATCGTTAAGGTACCTAAAACAAAAACAGAACAATTGCCCAATTCGACAGGTGATAACATAGTAAAATTAGATAAAAAACCCACAAATAAAGAGGTTATTACGAAAGAAGAAGAATTTTATACAGTTCAAAAAGGAGATTCTATTTTTTCGATTTCAAAAAAATATCCCAATGTCACAGTTGATGATTTAAAAAAGAATAACAACCTTTGTGATGATAACATTCAACCAGGGATGAAATTAAAAATTAACGGATAGTAAAAAACAATAAAATAGATTAAGCCATAACTTTTGTTGTGGCTTTTCTTTATCTAATAAAATGGTACAATTTAAAATAAAGCGATTTAACGAACTTTCTACTGCGGAACTGTATGAATTATTAAGATTGCGCTCAGAAGTGTTTGTAGTGGAACAAAATTGCGTTTATCAAGACATTGACAATAAAGACCAAAAAGGCATGCATGTGTTGGGCTATTTAAATCAAGAATTAATTGCCTGTTCTAGAATTTTTGCGCCCGGCGATTATTTTAAAGAAGCTTCCATTGGTAGAGTAATTGTAAGCCCTCAACACAGAGCAAACAAATATGGTCATGATTTAATGAGCGTTTCTATTGAGGCAGTAGAGCAAAACTTCCAAACCTCAAAAATTACTATTTCGGCACAAGAATATTTAAAGAAATTTTATGAAAGTCACGGTTTTAAACAAACCAGCGAAAGTTATTTAGAAGATGGAATTCCACATATTAAGATGAAGAAATAATAAAACCCTGTTTTTTTAACAGGGTTTTATTTTTAATCTTTTTTTACTGTAATAGTAATTTCGTCTTCAAATTTGTATTCTCCTTTTTGAAAAACTTCTTTATTAGACAATACAATTTCATAAGTATAAATTCCCTTTGGAATTTCAAAGACACATTCTTTGCCGTCATTTTGGATTACCATTTCTTTTATAACAGCCACGCCAGCTTCATCTTTGCCAGAAAATTTAACAGCAATTTTTTCAGCTAATTTGTTTTTTACACAAATAGTAGCAACAATTTTGTTGTTAACGGTTTTAGATTCAGAATCTGATTTTTTTGTTTTAAGAATGGCTAATCCATTAACTATAATTTCTCCTCCTTTTAATATTTTATCCACATCTGATTGAGAATAAAAAATAGTTGGCAATAAAAATAAAAATAAAAATTTATTACTCTTATTTAATAGAAATTGTATTACACTTGGTATATACATCTTGTAATATTAACAGTTTATTACTAAATAAATAATAAATTAAAATAAAAGGAATTAAAACAAAGGATAAAATTTTAAGTATTACTCTTTTAAACAAGTTTAAATAACTAGTGCCTTTAAAATTTAAAGTTATTCCAATTATTTTTTTACCAAAAGTTGAAGTTCTCAATATTACTTCAAAAAATGTAAAGTAAATAAAAAAAAGAAAAAGATTTTGTCCAAATAAAGCAGTACCATTGTCTATTGAAAACAAATTTAATTTAATAAAATTGTTTGCAAATGAAAAGATAACACTAATAAATATAGTGTCTATAACAAACGCAAAAGTTCTTTTTCTTTTTAATAAATCCATAATTAATCTGCCTTAATAATATCTAATTCAAAACTGCCGTCAGCATTTATTTTGTACTTAC
>NZ_CALFIG010000292.1 GCF_937876455.1 uncultured Flavobacterium sp. | reverse complement strand
AAGCACTTAAAGCAAAAGTTTCATCTAAGGCAGTTAAATTATTTGAAGAACTTGGAGTTATGAATCATGTTGAAGTAGAGTCTCGATATGAAATTGAACTTGAAGAGTATACTAAAAAAATTCAAATTGAAGGCAGAGTATTAGGAGATATTGCTCGTAATCATGTTATTCCTACAGCTATTAAATATCAAAATACGTTGATAGAAAATGTAAAAGGGTTAAAAGAAATTTTTGGGAAAGATTTTGAGAAAATTGCGAAAGAACAAATCAATTTAATCAAAGAAATATCTGAACATATTGAAGGTATCAACACAAAAGTGGAAGCCATGATTGAAGCGCGTAAAAAAGCAAATAATTTAACTTCAGCAGAAAAAATGGCCGCTGCTTACTGCAATACGGTTAAACCGCATTTTGAAGAAATTCGCTACCATGCAGATAAATTAGAGTTATTAGTTGATGATGAAATGTGGACTTTAACAAAATACAGAGAATTGTTATTTGTTAAATAATAATTGTAAAAATATTTTAAAGCTCTTCAGAAATGAGGAGCTTTTTTTATATTTGATACAAAATAGATATTTATGTTTGTAACAATTGTAAGTTTTATAATTTTTCTTTTGGTTTTTTGGTGGAGCGTTTTATTTTTAACTACTGAAAGTGAGTTCGATGCTCCTAAAAAAGAGCCAAAAATTGAGGAAATTTCAAGAAAAACCACAATCAAAAATAAATGGTTATATCCTGAAGAACATAGGGTTTCTATGTATGCAGGAAGAGCTATGGATGAGGAAGTAACTACAGTGCATATCATTCCCGAAAAAGTAGCCCATCATGGTGATTTTCAAATCATAGATAAATCGTAATTATTTCTATATATTTGTTTGAAATAATAGTTTATGAACTTTTCTTATTTTTATATAGTATTACTTTGCATGGGTTTTTCAAATGCCCAAGAACAAGTTACGTTTTATTTTGATTCCGATAAATTTGAGTTAAATAAAATAGAGTTGGCTAAGCTTACCAAATGGGTAGCGAGTAATAAAACGTCAAAAATTTTAGCAATTAGCGCGTCTACTGATGAAGTAGGTAGTGCTGGATATAACGACACATTGTCTCAAAAGCGAGTGGGTTTTATTTATGAAAATGTAAAAGGCAAACTTGCTATTCGTTCAGATTTTAAAACCATAAGCTTAGGAGAAAAAGGAGCAAAATCAAAAAATAAAGCGTTAAATAGATATGCTACTATTTTTTTTCTAACTGAAAAAGACTTAGCTAAAGAAACCGAACTGTTAAAAGGTAAAGTTAAGGAAGAAAAACCTGTTATTCCTGTTTCGACAGAATTGATACCCATAGAAGAAGTGGATATGCATTTTCCACCTGATGCAAATTTGGAAGAAAAAATTAAACTTTCCAGACCAGGAACGTTAATTGTTTTGCCAGAAATTCAGTTTTATAAAAATTCATTTGGCATTATGCCCACATCAAAGCGTTCTATAGATGAGTTGCTTTATGTAATGGATAAATACCCAAATCTACGTATTGAAATTCAAGGGCATATTTGCTGTGTAAGTGCAGATATTAAAAATCTCTCGTTAGAACGCGCAAAACAAGTTAGGCGAGTATTAGTTTCAAATCGAATTCAACTCCATCGAATTGTAGTTAAAGGATTTGGTGTGTCAAAGCCTAAATTTTCTATTCCCGAAGCTAACGAGGAACAAGCCGCTGCAAATAGACGCGTAGAAATAATGATTTTACAGAAATAAAGGTTTTATCTTGTTCGTAATAATTTGTTTTTCCTTCATTTTTTTGCTCAAAATTTGCCCCATACATGTATTGGCTAATTGACATATTTTTTATACTTTTGCTCAACAAACAACAACAACACAACAAATGAGTTCTGAAACGAGCCAACGCTACAATTTACGAGGGGTTTCGGCATCTAAAGAAGATGTACATCAAGCTATAAAAAACATTGATAAAGGCTTGTTTCCAAAAGCCTTTTGTAAAATTATTCCTGATTATTTAACGAGTGATGAAGCGTATTGCATCATTATGCATGCCGATGGAGCTGGAACAAAATCTTCCTTAGCTTATATGTATTGGAAAGAAATGGGCGATATTTCGGTTTGGAAAGGCATTGCACAAGACGCTTTAATCATGAATATTGATGATTTATTGTGTGTAGGCGCAACTGATAATATTTTACTTTCATCTACTATTGGAAGGAATAAAAATTTAATTCCAGCGGAAGTTATTTCTGCTATCATTAACGGAACAGAAGAATTAATTGCAGAATTAAAGAATCACGGCGTAACTATTCATTCTACGGGTGGTGAAACGGCAGATGTAGGCGATTTGGTTCGTACTATTATTGTAGATTCTACGGTTACGGCTCGCATGAAACGTGCTGATGTGATTGATAATGCAAATATTCAGGCAGGAGATGTTATTGTAGGATTAGCGTCATTTGGCCAAGCTACCTATGAAAGCGAATATAATGGTGGAATGGGAAGTAATGGTTTAACATCTGCACGTCATGATGTTTTTGCTAAGTATTTAGCCGAAAAATATCCTGAAAGTTTTGATGCTTCGGTTCCAAATGAATTAGTCTATTCAGGACAAACTAAATTGACCGATGCCGTTACTAACAGCCCAATTGACGCTGGAAAATTAGTACTTTCTCCAACAAGAACGTATGCGCCAGTTGTCAAAAAGATTTTATCAAAATACAATTCAAATCAAATTCACGGAATGGTTCATTGTAGTGGTGGCGCACAAACAAAAGTGCTTCATTTTGTAGAGAACGTTCACGTGATAAAAGATAATTTGTTTCCAGTACAACCTTTATTCCAATTAATTCAAGAACAATCTAAAACCGATTGGAAAGAAATGTATCAAGTATTCAATTGTGGTCATAGAATGGAATTGTATGTTCCTGCTGATATAGCTCAAGACATCATTGAAATTTCAAAATCATTTAACATCGAAGCACAAATTGTAGGACGAGTAGAAGCATCAGAGCGAAAAAAATTAACGATAGTTTCGGAATACGGAACGTTTGAATATTAATATTATAGTGATTAGTGAAGAGTAATTAGTAATTAGTAATTAGTTTCCTATTCTTAGTCAAAAAATAAAATAAAACACACAACTGAGTTTTAAGTTTTTTTTTCGTAAAGTTTTTAACTTCCGACTTCTAACTTCTAACTTCTAACTTTAAAATAATGAATAACGTATTAATTTTAGATTTCGGTTCGCAATACACCCAATTAATTGCTCGTAGGGTAAGAGAACTAAACATTTTCTGTGAAATTTTTCCATTTGATAAAATTCCTACCGATTTATCATCATATAAAGCGGTAATTTTAGGCGGAAGCCCTTGTTCGGTGCGTTCAGAAGAAGCACTTCACCCAGATTTATCTCAAATTAGAGGCAAAAAACCTTTATTAGCGGTATGTTATGGTGCACAATATTTAGCCCATTTTTCAGGTGGAGAAGTTGCGGCATCAGCTACTCGAGAATACGGAAGAGCAAATCTTTCCTTTATAAAAGAAAATGAAGTGTTCTTAGAAGGTGTTTCTGAAAACAGCCAAGTGTGGATGAGTCATTCCGATTCCATCAAAAAATTACCTACAAATGGTGTTAAAATAGCAAGTACTAAAGACGTAGAAAATGCAGCGTATAAAATAGAAGGCGAAACAACGTATGCTATTCAATTTCACCCAGAAGTTTATCATTCCACAGATGGCAAACAAATGCTAGAAAACTTTTTGGTTAAAATAGCTAAAGTTGAACAAACCTTCACACCTAATGCTTTTGTTGAAGACATGGTGGCCGAATTAAAAGAAAAAATCGGAACGGATAAAGTCGTTTTAGGACTTTCTGGTGGTGTAGATTCTACAGTAGCGGCGGTTTTATTGAATAAAGCTATAGGCGAAAATTTATATTGCATTTTTGTAAACAACGGATTGTTGCGTAAAAATGAATTCCAAAATGTATTAGAACAATACAAAGGAATGGGTTTAAATGTGAAAGGAGTGGATGCTTCGGCACGCTTTTTGGAAGCATTAGCTGGGTTAGATGATCCAGAAGCAAAACGAAAAGCTATTGGGCGTGTTTTTATTGAGGTTTTTGATGATGAAGCACACTTGTTAACCGATGTAAAATGGTTAGGTCAAGGCACAATTTATCCCGATGTAATTGAATCGGTTTCAGCGACGGGGGGACCTTCAGCGACTATTAAATCACATCATAACGTAGGTGGATTGCCTGATTTTATGAAATTGCAAGTTGTAGAGCCTTTACGTATGTTATTCAAAGATGAAGTACGTAGAGTAGGTAAATCATTAGGAATTGATGATGAATTGTTAGGCCGTCATCCCTTTCCAGGGCCTGGATTAGCCATTCGTATTTTAGGTGATATTACCCCTGAAAAAGTAGCTATTTTACAAGAAGTAGATGCCGTATTCATCAACGGATTAAAAGAACACGGATTGTATGATAAAGTATGGCAAGCAGGTGCTATTTTATTGCCTGTAAATAGTGTGGGTGTCATGGGCGATGAGCGAACTTATGAAAAAGTAGTAGCATTAAGAGCTGTAGAATCTACCGATGGTATGACTGCCGACTGGGTACATTTGCCGTATGATTTTTTAATGAAAGTTTCGAATGAAATTATAAATAATGTAAGAGGTGTAAATAGAGTAGTGTATGACATCAGCTCAAAGCCGCCTGCAACCATTGAATGGGAATAAATAAAATAAGATGAAGAATATTTGGGTACTAATTTTTTGTTTCAGTTTCTTTTGTGCTTTGGGACAGAAGAATGTTGCACATGTTGTGGTAAAAGGTGAAACATTATATGCTATTGCCAATAAATATAAAATTACACCCGAGGATATTATAAAAAACAATCCTGATGCAGTCAATGGAATTAAGGAAAATCAAACGTTACTAATTCCTAGTAAAAATGGTTTGCCTTCTACTATTGTAACTACTGCAAATGACACAACATATATCGTTCAAAAAGGAGAAACGTTGTATGCCATTTCGAAAAGATTTGGAATTAGCGTTGACACTATTTTAGCTAAAAATCCTAGTATCAAAGATACCTTGTCTGAAGGTGTACAATTAGTTTTGCCTACCAAAAAAAGTGCAATGCCTTTGGATTTATCTTCTAAAAAAAATGTTGATTTGTTAGCCTCTGCAAATAAATCGAAACAGAGAAATTTAGTTTTATTAATGCCATTTAATATTAATAGAATTGAAAACGATTCTACTAAAACTAAAACAGAATATCTTAAAACAGATAAATTTTTAAATATTACCCTAGATTTTTACGCGGGTGCTTTACAAGCTATAGATTCAGCTAAAACATTAGGTTTGCCAATTTCTGTAAAAGTGTACGATGCGGAGTCGTCTAAATATTCCTCAAATGTGGCGGCTATTATAAAAAATAATGATTTTTCAAATGTGGATGCGGTGATTGGGCCGTTTACTAATGCTTTTGTTGAAACAGCAGGGCAATTATTGGAATCGTACAATGTGCCCATTATTTCACCTTTAATGAAAGAAACTGGAAAAGGTGGTGCTAATGTATTCTATGCAATGCCTTCAGAAGAAATGCAACGAGAAGCCTCATTTACATATATGTATTCAAAATCAGACGTTATTTTTGCTATTCATGCGACAGGCAAAACGCCATTAAGTACCTATATTAAAACAAATCAAAAAGAGGTAATTCAATATTATTTTAATGACAAAGGTGTTTTTGATTTTACATCATTTAAGGCTCAGTTAAAAAAAGGTAAAAAGAATTTTGTGATTTTAGATTCAGATAAAATTATGCAAGTGCTTTCTGTGGTAAATAATTTAGTGAAATTTAAAAAAGAATTTGACATTCAATTAGTTATTTTTGATCATACCGATGCTTTAGATTTTGAAGATGTTAAAGTTAAAAATTTGGCTTATCTGAAAATGCTTTATCCTTCAGCGTTAAGAGAAAATGAATCTGTTGAAGCAAATTATTTTGCAACTTCGTTTAGAAAAGAAAATAAAATAGCGCCAAATCAATATGCAACACGCGGTTTTGATGTTACCTTTGATACAATTTTAAGAATGTGTCAAGAAGAAGGCTTTGTCAATTCGGCTCAGACGCAAGTTTCTGAACAAATAGAAAGTAAATTTAAGTATGTAAACAATGCTAATACGGCTGTTTATATGATGTATTATAATGATGATTTAACAATTAGACAAGCACAATAATGGCAACATCAAAAGTAACTTATTTAGGTGATTTACGCACCTCTTCAATTCATTTGCAATCGGGTTCAGAAATTATTTCTGACGCACCGCTAGACAATAATGGGAAAGGAGAAGCTTTTTCTCCAACCGACACTGTTGCTAATGGATTGGCTAGTTGCATGTTTACCGTTATGGGAATTAAAGCTAGAGAAATGAATGTTGATTTTTCAGGTTCCACAGCTGAAGTAACTAAAATTATGGGAACAGAACCCCGCAGAATTACCGAAATCCATGTAACGTTTAATTTATCCATCAATCCCGACGAAAAAACAAAAACCATCTTAGAGAGAACTGCAATGACTTGCCCCGTTTTTTATAGTTTACATCCCGATATTAAAAAGGAAATAGTTTTTAATTGGAAGTAAATAGATATAAGAATAAAGAGCAAAGAATATAGATTTTTTTAGAATGTCTTTTATCTTTTTTCTATCTTCTCTTAAAAAATGACAAACCAAGAACTTCTTATCAAACTTGCCCATACCAAAATGCCTTTCGGAAAGTACGAAGGGTATTTTCTTATTGATTTACCCGAATATTATGTAGTTTGGTATGCTAATAAAGGTTTTCCAAAAGGGCAATTAGGCGAACAATTAAAACTAGTTTATGAACTCAAACTAAATGGGTTAGAAGAATTGGTTCGAAACATACGTAGAAACTTTCCAAAACAAAATTAATTCGTTTACAAATTAATGTAAAATTGACCTATAGACTAATTGGCACATTGACTAATTAGTATTATCTTTGCTCGTTTTTGATAACGATACAACACACAACTAAAATAAACAACGCACAATGAATCAAACCAAATATATTTTTGTTACAGGTGGTGTAACCTCTTCGCTAGGAAAAGGAATTATTGCAGCATCTTTAGCTAAATTATTACAAGCACGCGGCTACCGCACTACCATTCAAAAATTTGACCCGTATATTAATGTTGATCCAGGTACTTTAAATCCTTATGAGCATGGAGAATGTTATGTAACAGATGATGGCGCAGAAACTGATTTAGATTTAGGTCATTATGAACGATTTTTAAATGTGCCTACTTCGCAAGCAAATAACGTTACTACAGGACGCATTTATTTATCAGTAATTGAGAAAGAAAGACGTGGCGAATTTCTAGGAAAAACAGTTCAGGTGGTGCCTCATATCACTAATGAGATTAAAGAAAGAATGCAGTTGCTAGGAAAATCGGGTGAATATGATATTGTTATTACTGAAATAGGGGGTACTGTTGGAGATATTGAATCATTACCTTATATAGAATCTGTTCGTCAATTATTGTGGGAATTGGGAGAAGAAAATGGAATTGTTATTCATTTAACTTTGGTTCCTTATTTAGCCGCAGCAGGTGAGTTAAAAACAAAACCTACACAGCATTCGGTTAAAACCTTAATGGAGAGCGGTATTAAAGCCGATATTTTAGTGTGTAGAACAGAACATGAGTTGTCGGCCGAATTAAAACAAAAATTAGCATTGTTTTGTAATGTTAAAAAAGAAGCTGTCATACAATCTATTGATGCGTCGACTATTTATGATGTGCCTAATTTAATGCTTGAAGAAGGCTTAGATACTGTGGCTCTTAAAAAATTAAATTTACCAGAAAAAGCCACTCCAGATCTTGTACAATGGAATGAATTTTTACAAAAACATAAAAATCCAAAGCACGAAGTTAATATAGGTTTAGTAGGTAAATATGTAGAATTACAAGATTCTTATAAATCTATTTTAGAGGCATTTATTCATGCAGGCGCAGCGTTAGAAACAAAAGTAAATGTTATAAGTATTCATTCGGAATATATTGATAAAACGAATGTAGCTGAAAAACTCAAAGGATTAGATGCGGTTTTAGTAGCGCCAGGATTTGGTGAACGTGGAATTGAAGGAAAAATAGAAACTGTAAAATATGCGCGTGAAAACAACTTGCCATTTTTAGGTATTTGTTTGGGCATGCAAATGGCTGTTATTGAATTTGCACGTCATATATTAGGCTTAACAGATGCTAATTCAACCGAGATGAATCCTACAACATCTGCACCTGTTATTAGTTTAATGGAAGACCAAAAAACAATAACAGATAAAGGAGGCACCATGCGTTTAGGTGCTTGGAAATGCCAATTAAAAGAGCATACATTAGCACAAAAATTATATACTAAAACTGATATTTTAGAAAGACATCGTCACCGTTATGAATTTAATGGAGCCTATTTAAATCAGATGGAAGAAGCAGGTCTAATTGCATCGGGATTAAATCCAGATACAGGTTTGGTTGAAGTGGTTGAATTAGCTAATCATCCTTTCTTTATAGGTGTTCAATACCATCCAGAATATAAAAGTACAGTTATTAATCCTCATCCTTTATTTTTAGGATTAGTGGCTGCTTCAGTATTAAAAAAATAAGTTTAAAAAAAATAACGTAATTTGGTCGCAAATTAAAGTTTGTTAATAAAATAAAAATGGAAGAAAAAAAGTTTGATTTTAAATCATTTATTGGATTTACACTAATCTTTGGAATATTAATGTGGATGATGTATTCTAATCAACCCACAAAAGAAGAATTAGCCAAAAAGGCTGAAACAGAGCAACAAGCGCAACAAGAAGCAAAGCCAACTAAAGCGGTGTCAACAACAAAAGAAACTTCGGTAGTAAAAGACACGGTGGTTAATGCTGATTTGCAGTCAAAATTAGGAGCATTTGCTTATTCAGCAACATTACCATCAGCTAAAGATACGGTTACAGTTTTAGAAAATGATGTACTGTTACTTAAAATTTCAAATAAAGGTGGATACATCAAAGAAGCTTTAATAAAAGGTTTCGAATCTATTAAAAAAGATTCTAAGCAAGCTGTAGAGTTAATAAAAAACAACAACTCACAATTAAATTTGATATTAACAACCAAAGACAATAGAGTATTTCAGTCTAATGCGCTTTATTTTGCACCAACATTAACTCAAGAAGGTAAAAATCAAGTTTTAACGATGCAACTAAAAACGGGTGAAAATCAATTTTTAGAATACCGTTATGTCATGAAACCAAACGAATATATGTTGGATTTTTCTATTCGTACACAAGGCTTAGAAAATGTTTTAAATACATCAAAACCGCTTGATTTAGAATGGCAGTTAAAAACATATAGAAATGAAAAAAGTGTTTCATATGAAAACCGCTATACAGAATTAGTATATGAATATGAAGGGGGAAAAGATAATTATTTAAATGCAGCTAAAGATGGTGAAGAAACAGCTGAAGATGTGAGTTATATTGCTTTCAAACAGCATTTATTTACCTCTATTTTATTAACAGATACACATTTTAAAACGGCACAATTAAAATCTGATAACCTAGTAGATGATCAAAATAAAGACACTATTTTTACAAAAGAATTCAATGCAAAAATGCCTCTTGAATTTAAAAATGGAAATTTAGCTTACACTATGAATATGTATTATGGTCCTGCTAAATATGAAATTTTAAATGGATATAACAAAAACCTAGATGAAGTAATGCCTTTAGGCTGGGGAATATTCGGTTGGATAAATCGTTATATTTTCATACCAGTATTTGGTTTTATATCTGGATTTTTACCTTTTGGTTTAGCCATTATTTTCTTTACTATCTTAGTAAGAATAGTTATGTCTCCTGTTACTTATAAATCGTATTTGTCTCAGGCAAAAATGAAAGTACTTCGACCAGAGATCACAGAAATTAATGAAAAACACAAATCAAATCCTTTAAAAAGACAACAGGAAACAATGGCGTTGTATTCTAAAGCAGGTGTAAATCCTATGGCAGGTTGTTTGCCAGCTTTAATGCAATTACCTGTATTTTATGCGTTATTCCAGTTCTTCCCGTCTATGTTTGATTTAAGACAAAAAAGTTTCTTATGGGCAGACGATTTATCTTCTTATGATGCTATACTTTCATGGAAAGAGCACATTCCAGTCGTTTCATTTTTAACTGGAAATCATATCAGTTTATTTGCTGTTTTAGCTGCTATTGCTATTTTCTTCTATATGAAAATGACTACGGGAGACCAAGCTATGCAAGCACCACCGCAAGAAGGTATGCCAGATATGAGCAAAATAATGAAAGTGATGATTTATATCTCACCTTTAATGATGTTATTCTTCTTTAATAGTTATGCCTCTGGATTGTCTTTGTATTATTTTATTTCAAATGCAATCACCATTGGTATCATGTTAGTGATTAAAAATTATATTGTAAAAGAAGATAAAATTCACGCCCAAATTCAAGAGAATAAATCGAAACCAAAAACAGAATCGAAATTTCAAAAGAAAATGCGTGAAATGATGGAGCAGGCAGAAGCGCAGAAGGCAGCTAATAAAAATAAAAAATAAATTTTAAACCTGTTCTTTCGGACAGGTTTTTTTAGTACTAAATCTAAAGTTTTTTATACTTTTACATAGTTAAATAAAATAGTGAATAGTATTTTTTCAAAGAAGTTTATAAATGAAAAAAATATATCTTTTAGTATGGGTTATATGCATAGCAATAACTCAGTTAAACGCCCAAGAAACAAGTAATCAATTAGATGATAAAGGATTGCGACATGGTATTTGGAAAGGGTATCATGAAGGTTCGAAACGTTTGCGTTATGAAGGCACATTTGAGCATGGTAAAGAAAAAGGAATTTTTAAATATTATGACGATACTAAAGCGGCCGCTCTAATTGCTACTCGGGATTTCTCGAAAGGAGATGGTTCTTGCTATATTACTTTTTTTGATCAAAAAGGATTTAAAGTAAGTGAAGGTTTACTTGTAAATAAAGTTTACGAAGGCGAATGGAGGTATTACCATAGAGAATCAAAAGAATTAATGACACAAGAGTTCTATAACTCAGGAAAACTTTCCGGTTGGCGAAAAGTGTTTTTTAAAAATACAAAACTAGCTGAAGAAGTTTTTTATACAGAAGGTAAAAAAAATGGACTTGCAAAAGTATATTCTGAAGCAGGAAATCTTATAGAAGCATTAACCTATAAAAATGATCTTTTAGAAGGAACAGCAACTTATTATGATGGACAAGGCGTTAAACTATATGAAGGGCAATATAAAAAAGGCGTTAGGGTAGGAATGTGGAAATTTTATGAAAATGATAAGGTGGTTAAAGAAGTGAAAGCCCGAAATTTTTCTAAAGAGTTAATTAAATTTGAAGAAAAGCGAATGAAAGTAATAGAAAAAGCCTCTAAAAACATAGAAAAAAAAGAATAATGAAGCGAGTAGTAGTAGGACTTTCTGGGGGAGTAGATTCCAGTGTAGCAGCTTATTTGTTGAAAGAGCAAGGATATGAAGTCATTGGCCTTTTTATGAAAAATTGGCACGATGATTCTGTTACGATTTCAAATGAATGCCCATGGCTTGAAGATAGTAATGACGCCCTTTTAGTTGCGGAAAAATTAGGTATACCTTTTCAAACCGTTGATCTATCAGAACAGTACAAAGAACGTATTGTGG
>NZ_CALFIG010000291.1 GCF_937876455.1 uncultured Flavobacterium sp. | reverse complement strand
GTGGGGGCTTTTGCAGGAGCTTTGTTTAAGCAGAAGGAGTTGATGATAGGTAATTTAGTTATCGCGGCGGTTTTTTTCACTTTTTATAAATTAAGTAAAGAAGCTGAGAACATAACAGAGCCGTAATGATTTGGAATAAATAAATTATATAACGAATTCGTAATGAAATTTGAGAAAATGACACTCGAGGAGGCTATTGAAAGATATAGTTTAACCCAAGAACAAGTGGAAAGATTAAGAAATTGGCCAATAAGTGATTTTAAATCGGTGGATGAAATCATAAAAGAACTCGCGGACAAACAATATTCACCTATATTTGAACCTACAAATCAATTAAGGTGGAGAAACGAGAGAAAAATGGTTCAACGTGGATTCCAATCAATTTTTGAAGAAACTAAAACCCTTCAACAGTTGTGGATAGACGATATTGGTAATCACGAGTGGAGAGATGTTCCTACAGAACATGTTTAGGTAGAATAAAAATGAAAAAAATCGCGCGGAATCCTATCTTAGTTGGATGCGTGTTAATACATTGTTTTAAGTAAGATGGAAATAAGCAGTAAAGAAGTAACGTTAAAAAATTTTATGAAGGAGTTTTTTCCTTATGGTAAATTTAAAAAGATTGGATTTTTTACAAAAGAAATGAAAGGCGATTACGAGGCTCAAGCTAAAAGAATGTGTGAATTTTTCGGCTTTGAATCTATATATGAATACGGTGCAATTGAGTTTCGGGCACACATATCATTTGATCCGAAACACACACCAGAAGATTATAATGGAATAATTGAAATAAAAAGTATATATGAATAAACAAAACGACAAAGCAAACACGTATCCAAAGCATGATTGTAGTGATATTAGAAATGCTGTTTGGACTAACACAAGTACATACACAACGGAAAGGTGTATAATTTGTGACAGAATAATAAAATTCAAATGGAAGTCTTTTTGGAAACGATTAGCTTCATTAATTTAACCAACCTCCCTATGGGGATGTAATAGAAAACGAGATGGAAAAGAAATACTGGAAACAGCAAATAATTGGTAAACTATACGGTGTTTACTACGACAATGGAAATCATAGTGTTTGTGTTTTTGAGGGCACGAAACAAGAATGTGATAATTATTTAGATAGTAATTGACCAACGCCCCCATAATAATCAGCAAGCCCGAAGGAGGTAAGAGATGAAGATACACCCGAAAATATTAGAAGAATTTGCAACACTTAAATATTGTCCTTGTTGTGGACTTGAAAAGACCCTGACGATAGAAACCCCAAAAAGATTTTATTTAGCAAAGGGTAAGATGGTTAACTGTAAACAATATGTTTATCAATGCGGAAGTTGTGGAGAATCATTTACAAGCACTACAAGCGACACAATATCATTTGAACAATTTTTTAAATAACCCCATGCCAAAACACCAACTTATAAAACAACTTCCTTCAAAGCCAATGTACTTTGGGGAAACGGAGCAAGAAAAGCCGAGAGAAGTGGCACCGAACCCTAAAAGCATAAAATGGTCTATTTATTTAGATGAGCTTAAACAATGGCAAGACTCAATCACTTGGCACAAGATAGAGGAGGAAGATGAGGCAGCATTCAGAAAGTTAGCACACGGTTGCTTCTTTAAAAATAAGCACGTAAGAGAAATATTTGAAGTAAGCGACGTTCTAAATAAAGCCCTCGCCGAAGGTATTTCAATACCGGATGGACTTGTGGGGTTGAATAAGGAAATAGTGTTAGATAAAATACTAAATATATACCCCTACATAATAAAGCAGAAGGAAAGTGAAGCGAAGCTGGATAAATTAAGAGAAGGAAGAACAAATAAAGCAGTTGAATCCTGTACAAAATGGCTTTCTTATTGTATTGAAATAGGATGGGATAAATCACAACTGGATGCTTTAGAAACAATTTGGTGGGAACACAGAGATAATAACGGAAATTTATTAATCAAAAAACGATAACAAGGATATGGAAAAGATAACGCCAAAAGAAATAATTGAGTTTATAGACAGTAAGCTTATAGGTAACGTAGTGCCACTTGATGTAGAAAGGGATGCAATACAAATGATTGAGGAATACGCTAAACCCTCCGATGTCAAAACAGTGGGGGAGTTGAAAACGGCTGAGGAATTACACAGAGAAATATATTGTGGAGATGTGCCAAGTAATTATTCGTATAACGAAATGATTGTTTTCGCCGAGACTCACGCCCAACAATTCAAAGGGCAAGCCGTGACGGATATTGATAAAATAAAGAAAGATTATTACTTAAAGTTTAGAGAGGGGTATTTTCAAAATGACACAGACCTTATTGATGTTGATAATACTTGGAATTATTTTGAATCCAAACTCTCTCAATCCTCCAGCAAATCGGAGGGAAGTGAGGCGGTTGAGTTTGCTAATTGGATTAGATTTGAGATAAATAAAGATAGGTTAAGGCACTATGATCCAACAAAAAATGGTAAATGGGCTTATTGGCCAAAAGGAGGCGGAGGAATTGCTAAACAATTGACAACTCAAGAACTTTACTCCCTCTTCAAAGACGAACAACAATTGAGAAAGAAATAAGAAGTTCTTATCCGCGATTTTTTTAATAAGTTTTTATGCTGTTGTCTGCATCTGATAAATCAAGGTTTATAATCTTATATCGAGAGCTTTCTAATAAAGAGCTTGCTAAAGTGTTTAATACTAATGAACGTGTAGTAATACAGATAGCAAAAGATTTAGGCGTATATGAAAGTAAAAGACATAATAGTGATCTTTGGAAGAGGGCATCCGCCAACAAAATATAACGAACTTGTAATGTAATTTAATAATTAAAAAATATAACAGGGCTGTAATGATTAGAGAACATTAAATAAGAGTTATTAACAATTACATTAAATTGTACATAAAACAGTAAATTTACATTATTGTAAAACGAGTATATACCCGTAAATCTTATAAAAAAGGCATGGACGATGCTTTACGAAATTTACCCTTAAATGACCCAAAAGCTATTGAGGCGGCGTATATTTATTCTAATTTAACAGCCCAAGACCTTGAAAAACTTCCGCGATTTAATGAAGATGGTTCTATGGCTCAATACCAAGTTGGTGAGGTAATTCTTGGCAAGTCGGCTCTAATTAAATTTGTAGAACAATTAAAAAAATAAATATGGAAATCACAGTAACAAAAACAAACGAAGAAACAGGAGAAACCAAAGACTTCGTATTTAAGTATTCAAATGGAACAGTACAGGCAGGCAGTCTTAACAAGCCAAGTACATTAACTGTTCATAAATTCATTTGTAAAGACTTAAAAGAGCCTGATAATGAGGTATTCTTTATGAGTGACCCTGAGAATAGGGATCAAAAATCAATTGAAGATATGTTGCCAATTCTTCAAAAACAAGCAGAGGCATTAGTAGGATAATTTAAAACTTAAAAAATGGACATTAGAAAAGTTTCACTCATCGCGGGAGGCGATAAAGGGGTGGAGGTAAGCTATTTAAAGCAAGAAGAAAAAAAAGGTCGGACGTTTACAAACGAAGTTAAGGAGAAAAGAAAGTACCCCATTCACAACGACCTAGACCAGTTATTCAAAGACCTTCGATTTTATTTACTTCATATTACCGGGATTATCCGCGATGATATGAAGAAAGAAATGATTGATTACGAAGAGTCTGACTGTGTTGTAAATGCAATTAAAATTGACGGAACCGAGTTTTCAATTATTGGAGAGAAAAGGGCTGTTCACGGTGGTTACTTTAAAATAGAGTCCCCTAAAATAGACCAACACTCAGAATATCCTAATTTTGACCAAGTGTTTGAAATAATCAAAAGCATTAAGGAAGAAACTCGATTATACATGAACGGCACTAAAATGATTACAGTTGAGGAGGCTACGATACGTCAAATTGAAGCAGGACGTTGTAAAGAGATGACCCCTGAGAATTTTAGTCAATTTAGCGCGGAAGAACAAAAGGCTTGGTGTACAGAATATTTAGAAAAGAAATGGGGATCGTTTGTTCAGCACCAAGAAGATATAGAACTTGAGGATGATGTAAAATCAGTAGAACACGACTTAACCAACTTTTAATGTCTCACGGATTATTTCCAGAACTTGTCTCTTTAATCAAAGAGTCGCACACGTATTTACATCAAAACGGAGATACTTATACTTCTTTTTCCACGCTGTACGGGAAGTATTTTGTATCTCCGTTCAATAAAGATTTAGTAGCTAAAAAAGTCGCGGAGAAAAACGGCACTACTCAAGAAGCCGTACTTACCGAATGGGATTCTAAAACCGAGAACGGAAGTAGAATAGATGAAGCTTTAGAAAGATACGCTATAGACGGAGTGATATTTAGTGAAAACCTCGACGTGTACGAGCTTGTAAAATCAGTTCTGGATGAATATAAGGACTATCACAGATGTTTTGAACAAGTGGTGGTGTACAACGAGGATAGCAAAACAGCAGGCTCTTTAGATAAAGGATTTTTGTTTGGACCCATTAAGTCGTCTAATTTTGGATTAAGCGATTTTAAAGCGTTTGAGAGTGATGATCTCCACTTTCATAGAGGCTGGTGTAAAGCTCCGTTTAATTATCTTCCGAATACAAAATATACAAAAATCGCGATACAATTAAGTTATTATGGTCATTTATTTGAGGAGCTTACGGGTAGACGATGTCGACAGTTGTTTATTCATTTGATTAATCCAATTACAAAGACTCACCAAAAAATTCCCGTGATGTACATGAAGTCGGAGATAATTAAGTTGCTTGAATTACACAAAGAAAAATCTAAAGTTATTGAGGAGGATATAAGTTTTTAAGATGAGTTACCTATTCTATTTTGATGACGAGAATCTATTAGTATTACGCCCAGATTGTGTAAAACTTTGTCCTGAGCTTGGCGTGTTGGACGCTAAAGAACTTGCATTGGTGATTCTTGTATATGACAATCACAGTAAGTATAGACAGTTTCCTGAAATTGATAGGAAAAGAAAAGCCGCTATTGATGTTTATGGAGAGGTTAAGAATGATATTTTTGAATCTCTTAAAATAAAAAATGCCATAGATGCTTATAAATCTTTACAGTATGATCCCAAAATAGATTTGGCGGAGAAATACCAAGAAAAGATTTATAATATGCTTAAGCTTTTAGATGAAGATGGTAAGTCTACGCAGACAATTCAAAACACAATGAAGACAATTGATCTTCTTAGAAAAAGTATTAAAGAGTTGGAACAAGAGACTGTAAGTTCTGTTATAATGAAAGGTCAGGTAAAAGGAGGGCAGGAGTTAAGTTTTCTTGAAGAGATACAAAAGAATAGAAAGTATTATTTATCAGTTATTGCTAAAAAATGATACAGGCAAACATACCGCGGCCACCATATATAAAACCGAAAGGTTTTCTTCATCAATTAATTCCAGTTGTTCAATATGGAATCCCAAAAGAGGCTGATAGTAAAAGAGACAAAAACGTTGTTGGGACAGCAGCTCACTCTCAGTATTGGGAAAACGAACTGTATAAGATAAAAAACGGCATCACTGTATCAGACGGTAATGGCGGAAAGATGTGGATTCCCGGTAGGTTCTACTACTATATGAACTATAAAGTAATGTCAACTATTAATGGAGTAATACGTCCAGACATGGTTGATTTACATTTAGAGCTCGCGTATATGATAGAGTGGTGCTTGGCCAACGGAGTTAATCTTTTAATTCCTAAAGGTCGTCGTAAAGGTATATCAGAAGCCGCACACACTATGCTTTGTGACTATGGAGTCAGGTTTGAGGAATCTTTAGATCGGAAGAGCGTCGTGTAGGGAAAGAGTGTCTTCGCCTGTGTAGATC
>NZ_CALFIG010000290.1 GCF_937876455.1 uncultured Flavobacterium sp. | reverse complement strand
ACACATACCTCGAACACCAATAACATCACGACATTTACTCGTTGATAAATTAGTATTTAAATTAATTGTCGCCATATTTCAAAATTAACAAAAACAATTTTCTTTTTGTATGAATAAATAAAAAAAATGCCATAGCTTTTAAACTATGGCATAAAAATACACATGAAAAATAAGACTATCCTCCAACAGCAGATGACAAACATGCATTTGTACCGCAATCTACTGTAAAGTGTAACACTGGTTTCTTGCCACATGTTCCATCATAAGGAGTAGGCATAATTAAATCGAACCAAAGCTCATATCTCATTTTATAGATACAACCCGTTGGGTTCACATCTAAATAAAAGTCCCAGTTACCTAATCCTAAACCGAATGGGTCGGATATAATGGCTTTTTCTCTAAAGTTTGGAACAGATAAGTTCATCATAGATGTAGTTACATCATTGTATGTAGCTACCTGTAATGACCCTGGTGCCCATGTCAATAAATGTTGGTCACCATCGTTAAATGCAATATCAACAGCGTAATCAACCTCACTGTTAGGAACGGTAAAACGATTAACGCCATTTTGAGTTGTGCCACCGCTGAACCCAGCTACATTGTTTACGTTTGCAATCTGTGAACCACCAACAATAAATGGCGATGCGTAAGGGTGACCCAACTTAGCGAACTCATCTTTTATGATGGAGTAGCCACGAGGGTCAAAGAAACCGCCTGTATTGGTGAATGATACATTCTTAGCGGAAACACCAATTGAATTAGAACCATCTGCATAATTACCAGCATAAGCGATAATACTATCTGTTAGCTTAGCATTTACTTCTTGGTGAACACCCTCTCTAAATGCTAACAACATATTTGCTATGTGTTCTTGTGGCGATTTACAAAGCGATTTAAAGTCTTCTAAATCCAATGTAGATTCACGTTTTATGCCTAAAGTTATTCTGTGTTCTGCATACTTGTACTTAGATGCAATATCATCAGGCGTGAACGATGGAGTAGCACATGCACCAGCAGGCGTAGTGTCTTGATTACATACTGGTATTACATCTTCTGTATATACTTTTCTATGTGATGTTGCACTCGGTCTGTCTTTATTTGGTGCCAATGCCAATTTGAACCCCTGTCTATTTAAAGGCGATGTCAAAGCACTTAGAACACCATTTGGAGTGCCTAATAATGCTTGTGACTGGAGCGTGTTGATAACGCTTTGAACTTGTATGGCGCAAAAGCCATCTGATACGCCATTAAAGGCTGTTGTAACTGTACTCATTTTAGTTTCATTTTAAAGATTAATAATAAAATTTACGTATTTAAGGACACGCCTCCCAAAATGACACTTAATGCAGTCACCAGCACTATTTTTTTTCAACTTAAAACCCTTTGCCCATTAATGCGCTAAGGTCTATTGTATTATCTGTTTTTGCAAACACTTGTTGTTGTTGTTGTTGAATTGGTTTTACGTTTACTTGCATTCTTACGGAAAAATTTTTTAACGCATCTTGTAAGGTTAATATACTACCATCTTCTTTTTTTACTGGCAATCCATCGCTACCTTTCAACTTCAACACCCTTTTGTTATCCATCTCAACATGCCAACCCATCTGCCCTACATACCCTTTAAATGTGGTTGTGTAAAGGTTTAGATTTTCTTTCTGTACCTGTGTATCTTTCGCTACCACACCCATCAATTCTTCAAATAAATCCTTTTCTTGCAGTTTGTTTTTATATGTGTTTTCAATCTCTAATATCTTAGATGGTAACACTTCATTCTTGTAGTTTTCATACTCCTCTAACAAGTCAGAATACTTACTTTTTACACTTTCAATACCATCGTTATCCGCCACACGCAACGCATCTGTACCCATTTTCAGAATATCCGACAATGATAACTTCGCCAATTCATCTTCTTTCATTGTAAGATTAAAGAACTTACGTGCCTCTTTTTTTAGTTGTTTTTCTTTGCCGATTGGCGCATCTTTAAATGGCTTAGACAGTTCATCAATAAATGCTGTATCATTGATTAAAACATCTTTAACGCCTGATTTTACCTTATTTAAAAAAGGATTAAAATCTTCTACTGTGCTTGTTGATAGCGCAGTAAAATCCTCCTCCGTAACGCCTACGTTTGAAAGGAATTGTTTTATTTGCTCTATATTGAATTTATCCTGTTCCATAACTACACTTCTTTAGATGTTTTTTTAGATGTTTTCGCTTCAATCTCTTTTTCTCGCTGTGCCAATTCCGCCTCTCTGTTAGCTATTTCTTTTAGCTTTTCATCAAGTTCGGATTGTGCCTTAGCAACCATCAATTCTAAATCCTTACCTGTTGCTGGAGTAGGAGTATACGCCCATTTATTTGTGTTAATCAAGCGTAATGCTAAAGATTTTCGGAACTTAGTAGGCGTTAACATGTCAACACCTACGTTGCTTTGTGTTGGATAGAGTTCTACTATTTCTTCGTTGTCCATATAAATTTATTTTATGTAAATATAGTAATAATAAATTAAATCTATGCCTTTTTTCTCACAAAAATTGCTTCATGCCGGCATTGATAACCGCCTCTGTTTTGTGCAAAGTTCTCAAACCTTGTTCCCTCAATCATACCTGCACCTTTTCTCATTGTACGTGTTTCATCTACTGTTGTAAATGTTATTTTCTTATCACTCGGCACTCCATTAGGGCAATACTCTTCCAAAACAATCTTTAATTGCTCTGATGTAACACGCCCTTTTAAATCATTGCGTATGTGTGTACATATCGGGCGTGAAGTCTCAATAATATTTGAGATATACAACATGTCTGTTAACTCATAAGCTATTCTAACTTCGTCGTTTATCGCTCCTTTGTATTGGCTTATACTATCTATTGCTGTCTGCCTAATATACGCCTCGGTATATCCTTTGTTTATTATTTTATCCTCTATTCTATCAATAGCGTCATCTATTGTAAGATTAAAGAATGATGCATCTCTAACTAATTTAGCTAATCCTTTTATGTACACATCTTTTATGCCTTGTTGTCCTAAGTCATACACCACTTTGTCTAAAATAGCCTTTTTCTTTGCGCTATCATTCCATAAGTCTTTTATTGCCTG
>NZ_CALFIG010000289.1 GCF_937876455.1 uncultured Flavobacterium sp. | reverse complement strand
CCCATTACCCATTACCCATTACCCATTACCCATTACCCATTACCCATTACCCATTACCCATTACCTTTCACCTGATAATTACTTCACATCCATCAATTCAACATCAAATACTAATGTAGCATCTGGAGGAATAACCCCGCCTGCACCTCTAGAACCATACCCTAAATAAGAAGGGATAACAAAACGAGCTTTATCACCAACTTGTAGTAAAGCAATTCCCTCGTCCCATCCTTCAATAACTTGTCCAATACCTAATGTAAAATCTATAGGCTCTTTTCGTTTATATGATGAATCAAACACCATTCCGTTATCTAAAGCGCCTTGATAATGAACAGATACTTTTTTTCCTTTTTCAGCTTGTTTTCCACTACCCTTTTGTATAATTTGGTAACGCAACCCACTTTCTGTTTTTTGAAAACCAGCAGCTAATTTTTCTAAAGCTTGTTCAGCTCTTTCTTTTTCTTCTGCTAATCGTTTTTCTCTAGAACCTTCAAAAGTCCTAAACGCTTCAATAGCATTCCATTTTTGAGCGGCATCTCCTACTCTTACAATTTCTAAAGAATCAATTGTATCACCTTGTGCAACCGCATCAACAATATCTTGTCCTTCTACAACATGACCAAAAACAGTATGTTTACCGTCTAACCATGGTGTTTCCACATGCGTAATAAAAAACTGTGAACCGTTTGTACCAGCACCTGCATTTGCCATTGACAACACACCTGGACGATCATGTCTTAAATCAGGATGAAATTCATCATCAAACTGATAACCAGGACCACCTACACCTGTTCCTTGAGGGCATCCTCCTTGTATCATAAAATCAGGAATAACTCTATGAAATTTCATTCCATTATAATAGGGTTTTCCCATAGGATGTGCGCTATTTTCTAATTGTCCTTCAGCCAATCCAACAAAGTTACCCACTGTTCCTGGCGTTTTATCATGAGTTAATTTTACTAAAATGCTTCCTTTTGAAGTAGTAAATTTTGCGTAAATTCCGTCTTGCATAATTTATTTTATTTTAAAGATGCGCAAATTTACTATATTTTTCGCTATTTTTGATTTAAGATTTAAAAAAATGGATAATTACATTGACATCAATAAAAATACTTGGAATACTAAAGTTGACATTCATGTAGAATCTGAATTTTACAATAATGAAGCGTTTTTAAACGGTAAAAATACTATTCCTCCAACAGATTTACATGCCTTGGGAAACATTGAAGGAAAAAGAATTCTTCATTTACAATGCCATTTTGGTCAAGATACGTTGTCTTTAGCACGCTTAGGCGCAACAGTTACAGGAATTGATTTTTCTGAAAAAGCAATTGAAGTAGCTAAAAAAATGAATCAAGAGTTAGGCTTAAATGCTACTTTTATTTGTTGTGATGTGTACGATACTTTACAACATATCACTGAAAAATATGACATTGTATATACGAGTTATGGTGTTATAGGTTGGTTACCCGATTTAGACCGCTGGGCAAAAGTAATATCTGGATCATTAAAACCTGGTGGAAAATTAGTGTTTTTTGAGTTTCATCCAGTAGTATGGATGTTTGATAATGATTTTACATACGTACAATACAATTATTTCAAAGATGACCCCATTAAAGAAGAAGAAACGGGCACCTATGCCGACCGTTATGCAGAAATAGATAATAGTACAATCACTTGGAATCACAGCATCAGTGAAGTAATAACTGCATTAGTAAAACAAAACATTAAACTTACATGGTTTGAAGAATTTGATTATTCACACTATGCGTGTTTCAATAATATTGTCGAATTTGAATCCAACAAATTCAGAATTAAATCATTAGATAATAAAATTCCGATGATGTATGGAATTGTTGGGGAATTAGAGAATTAATAACAAGGAAAACTGTAAAATGAAATCAATATTTAACCCTACAGACAATCAAGAAATCATTTCGAGAATTTATTCATTAACACCAGAAACACAAGCTTTATGGGGAAAAATGACTGTAGACCAAATGCTAAAACATTGTAACGAAGCTGTTTTAGTAGCATTTAACGAAAAAGAGTTAAAAGTAAATTTCATATTTAAAATTATGGGAAGTATGATGAGAAAATCGATATTAAATTCAGCACAGTTTAGTAAAAACAGTCCAACTGCAAAAGAATTTAAATTTACTGAAAATTTTAATTTTTCAGTAGTTCAAAACGATTTAATTCAAAATTTTTCTCGTTTTCAAGAAGGTGAAAAAGCCATAACTTGTTTAGAACATCCGTTTTGGGGAAAAATGAACAGTGAAGATTGGAATAAATTAATGTGGAAACATTTAGATCATCATTTACGACAATTTGGGGTTTAAATTAATTGTTTCAAGTTTCAGGTTTCAAGTTTCAGGTTTCAGGTTTTTGTTGTTTATCTTTGCAACTTGAAACCTGAAACAAAGAAAACAAAATCATCATGCGCATAGACATCATTACCGTTTTACCCGATTTACTAAGAAGTCCATTTGAAGGATCTATCATGAAACGTGCCATTCAAAAAGGCTTGGTGGAAGTGCATTTTCATAATTTACGAGATTACAGCACAAATAAACACAAAAATGTAGACGATTACCAATTCGGCGGAGGTGCAGGAATGGTAATGAGTATTGAACCCATTGACTTGTGCATTTCTAAACTCAAAAGCGAAAGAACGTATGACGAAATCATTTACATGACACCCGACGGAGAAACACTCAATCAAAAAATGGCCAACAGTATGTCTATGTTTGAAAACATAATTATTTTATGTGGTCATTATAAAGGTGTTGACCAACGTGTACGTGATTTACACATTACAAAAGAAATATCTATTGGAGACTATGTGTTGAGTGGTGGAGAAATTGGTGCTATAGTATTTTGTGACGCTATCATTCGTTTAATACCAGGTGTACTTAGTGATGAAACTTCGGCATTAACAGATAGTTTTCAAGATAATTTATTATCACATCCTATTTATACAAGACCTGCAGCATACAAAGGCTTAAAAGTACCCGATATATTATTAAGTGGTAATTTTCCTGAAATAGAAAAATGGCGCGAACAAAAAGCGTACGAACATACTAAAACAAGACGCCCCGATTTATTAGAAGAATAAAAAAATCCCATTGCAAAAACAATTACGAATTACGATTTGGAGTTATGATTTGGGATTTGGGATTTACGAATTTAGAATTCAGAAATAACAATATACTAATTACTTCTAACTGGGACTTGAGACTGAGACTGAGACTTGAGACTGAGACTTGAGACTGAGACTTGAGACTGAAAACTCCCATTACCTATTACCAATAACCTATTAACACTCACTAATCACCTACGCATACATTTGCTTTCTTAATTCTTTAATTTTTTCGTCTTCTAAATATTCATCAAATGTCATATATCTATCAATAACGCCTTTTGGTGTCAATTCAACAATTCTATTACCTACCGTTTGAGCAAACTCGTGATCATGCGTAGTAAACAGTACAGAACCCTTGAAGTTTTTTAATGAATTATTAAAGGCTGTAATAGACTCTAAATCCAAGTGATTTGTTGGTTCATCAAGCATCAACACATTCGCTCTTATCATCATCATACGAGACAACATACAACGTACTTTCTCACCTCCTGATAATACATTACATTTTTTTAACGCTTCTTCTCCAGAAAAAATCATTTTACCTAAAAAGCCACGTACGTATACTTCATCACGTTCTTCCTCTGTTTTAGCCCATTGACGCAACCAATCGACTAAATTTAAATCGCTCGTGAAAAATTCATGGTTTTCAACTGGCAAATACGACTGCGTTGTTGTTATACCCCATTCTACTGTACCCGAATCGGCTTTAATTTTATCATTTAAAATTTCATAAAAAGCAGTTGTTGCTCTAGAATCTTTTGAAAAAACAACAACTTTATCGCCTTTTGCCATATTTAAATCCACTTTAGTAAACAAGACCTCACCATCAATTGAAGCACTCAAATTTTGAACATTCAATATTTGGTCACCGGCTTCTCTGTCTTGATCAAAAATAATAGCGGGATATCTTCTACTTGAAGGCTTAATTTCTTCTAAGTTCAATTTTTCAATCATTTTTTTACGTGAAGTAGCTTGTTTAGATTTGGCTACATTGGCACTAAAACGACGAATAAACTCTTCTAATTCAGCTTTCTTTTCTTCAGCCTTTTTGTTCTGTTGAGCACGTTGACGAGCCGCTAATTGAGACGATTCGTACCAAAACGTATAATTTCCTGAATAATGTGTTATTTTTCCAAAATCAATATCAGAAATATGTGTACAAACGGCGTCTAAAAAGTGACGGTCATGCGATACAACTAAAACGGTATTTTCATAGTTTGCAAGGAAATTTTCTAACCAACCAATTGTCTCAAAATCCAAATCATTTGTTGGCTCATCCATAATTAACACATCAGGATTACCAAATAAAGCTTGTGCTAATAAAACGCGTACCTTTAATTTACCGTCCATTTCACCCATTAAAGTATAATGAAATTCGGGACCTATTTCTAAATTTGACAACAACGTAGCGGCATCACTTTCTGCATTCCAGCCGTTCATTTCATCAAACTGCAATTGCAATTCACCTATACGTTCTGCGTTTTCATCTGTATAATCAAGATACAACGCATCCATTTCTTGTTTAATAGCATGCAACACTTTGTTTCCTATCAAGACAGTCTCTAAAACCGTATGCTCATCAAACATATTATGGTTTTGGTTTAAAACCGACATACGTTTCCCTGGTTCTAAAATGACTCTACCTGAAGTTGGCTCCATTTCTCCAGCTATAATTTTCATAAAAGTAGATTTACCAGCACCGTTAGCACCAATAATTCCATAGCAATTTCCTTGAGTGAATGTAGTATTCACCTCATCAAATAAAATTCTTTTACCAAATTGAACGGATAAATTTGAAATTGTAAGCATTGTATCGTATTCTTTTAAAATTGTGGCAAAAGTAACAAAAACGATTGACTAATTGCGTTATTTTTTAAGCCAATTCATCATTTACATCTTATTACAACCTAAAGAATTGTTTTTTTAACGCTACATTAACAATAGTGAATAAGGTTATCCAATATATTTGTTTCCGTATTAACAAAAATCTATGCAAAAAAAATACTCTTATTTTATATACTTCTTAGTGTTAGTATTGGGTGTAACCCTATTCTCTTGTAAAGATCAATTTAACCACGAAGATTATACTGCTTATTTTGGTGGAGAAATAGAAAATCCAAAGAACAACTATTTGATTTTCATGAAAGGAGATCAAGTTATTGACA
>NZ_CALFIG010000288.1 GCF_937876455.1 uncultured Flavobacterium sp. | reverse complement strand
TACATCTAGGTATGCTGAATTAGTTGACCATCCAATCATGTATTCAAAACCAGATTATACCGCGTTTAATGTAGAGGGTATGGACATTGTTATTAGTGTATATTCTCCAAAAGGCAAGTATAAAGCAGCAGATATTACTCCGGAAATGGAAAACTTTATGCGTGCACAAAAAAGATTTTTAGGCAAATTTAATAGTACAAAAAAATATACTATTTTATTATATTTATCGGATGTAATGGGTAAAGATGCTAAAGGATTTGGTGCTTTAGAACACACTACTTCAACTACAGTAGTTATGCCAGAAATGATGCCGTTAGAAGCGCTTAAAGAACAACTAAAAGACGTTGTTTCACATGAGTTTTTTCATATTGTAACACCATTAAGTGTGCATTCAAGAGAAATTCATTTCTTTGATTATAATAGCCCAAAAATGTCAGAACATTTATGGATGTATGAAGGTATTACAGAATATTTTGCAAATTTATTCCAAATCAATCAAGGACTTATATCTGAAGAAGATTTTTATAAAAGAATGGCAGGAAAAATTGAACAAGCCAACGCAATGAATGACAAAATGAGTTTTACCAAGATGAGTAAAAACGTTTTAAACCCTCCTTATAAAGATCAATACATCAATGTGTATCAAAAAGGGGCATTAATTGCTATGTGCCTAGACATTCAACTTAGAGAATTAAGCGGTGGTAAAAGAGGTATTTTAAGTTTAATGCAAGATTTATCGAATGAATTTGGAAGCCAAAAACCATTTAATGATAATGAATTATTTGCTACTATCACAAAAATTACCTATCCAGAAATTGGTGCGTTTTTAGAGAAATATGTCGCTGGTGAAACGCCAATACCTTACGATTTTTACTTTGCCAAAATGGGGGTAAAAAATGCTAAAATTCAAGTACCTGGAAATGCATTTTTAAAAGACGAAAGAACACCTTATATTAGAGTTGACCAAAGCACAAAAGAAATTATTGCATTGCCGATGGTAAATGAAAACAGCTTTATGACAACGTTAGGCATTAAAGGCGAAGATCATATTTTAGCTATCAATGGAACAGCTTATAACTTTGATAACATTTATGACTTAATTATGGCCAGTGAAGATTTTAAAGAAGGAGATACTATTACAGTCAAAATTAGTCGAGATGGTAAAGAACAAACCTTAACGGGTAAAATTGTATTACCAAAAACTGAAAAAGACGGATTTATGGCAACTGATAAATCTAAAGAAAATTTGAAAAATGCTTGGTTAAAAAGCTAATTTCGATAATTTAAATAAAATCTAATCCTCAAACAGCTTATTGTTTGAGGATTTTTTTATTACTTTGCACATCAAAATTAAAATGAAAAATGAAAAAAATAGTAGCGTTAGCGATTCTTATTTTTGCAATTGCATGTACAAAAGAAAATACTAAAAAAGGAAATTTACATTTAGTAGGAAACATTGATGGATTAAAGCAAGGCAAAATATACATTCAACAACTAAAAGATACTTCTTTAATCAATTTAGATACTATTCAATTTGAGGGAAAATCAACATTTGATACCTATATACAACTCGATGAACCTCAAATGTTGTACATTTTTCTTGACAGAGGACAAACAAAGTCCATTGATAATACCTTACAATTTTTTGCAGAACCGGGTGAAATGAAATTTGAAACTACATTAAAAGAATTTTATGCAAGTGCAAAATTTACAGGTTCTAAAAATCAAAAAGTTTACGAAGAATATCAAAAAATAAAAAACAATATTGCTAATGATAAAATAGAATTAGTAGCAAAGGAATTAAAAAATCTTAAAACAAATAACGCAAGTGTTTCTGCAAAAATAAAAGCAGATAAAGATAAATTAACCATTAGAAAATACTTGTACACTGCAAATTTTGCGGTTGTAAACGGAAAAAGCGAAGTAGCTCCTTACTTAGCATTAAGTGAAATTCCAGATGCTAATTTAAAATTATTAGACACCATACAAAAATCTATGAGTCCACAAGTAGCTAAATCTTTATATGGTAAAAGATTAACACTGTGGATTAAAGAAAGAAAAGAAATTGAAAAATAACTAACAAACTGCTCTAATTGAGCAGTTTTTTTATAAACTATGCATACTTTTTACGACCAAAACCTTGTCAAAATAGATTTTGCAATTCAAGACCTAGAAAAAGGCTCCTATGAAAATTGCTGCTTTGAAGGCTGCCAATTTAATCAAGTCGATTTGAGTAAAATAGAGTTTTCAAACTGTCAATTTACCGATTGTATATTTACAAGCCCTAACCTATCGTTAACAGCTTTTAAAGAAGTAACTTTTATATCATGTAAATTAGTTGGGTTACATTTTGAACATTGCAGTCCTTTTCTATTTGAAGCTATTTTTGAAAATTGTGCTTTACAATTATGTTCATTTTATAAAATGAAGTTAAAATATTGTTCTTTTTCGAAAAGTACGTTGCAAGAAATTGATTTTACTGAAAGTGATGTAAGTGGAATTGTTTTTGATTCGTGCGATTTAACCCGAAGTGTTTTTGAACAAACGAATTTAGAACAAACAAATTTTAAAACCGCAACAAACTTTAGTATTAATTTAGCTTCAAATAAAGTAAAAGGAGCAAAGTTTAGTGCAGACAATTTGAAAGGACTACTTGAATTCTATAAGATTAGTATAGAAGAATAGAAATAAAAAAAGGAAAGTTTTCACTTTCCTTTTTTTGAGCCGATGGAGGGACTCGAACCCACGACCTGCTGATTACAAATCAGCTGCTCTAGCCAGCTGAGCTACACCGGCAACTCAATTATTGTGGTGCAAATATACTGCCCTATTTCAATATTCCAAAAAAATAAAAGTATTTTTTAAGAACTTTTTTTAGTTTAATGCATTTACTTTTGCAACAAATTGATTTGCAGCATCTTCAAAATCTTTTTTGATTTGTTTGAAATGTGATTTTTTATTTTCAACCTTTTTTTCACTAATTCTTGTCATTAATGAATCAAAAGTATCCATAATATCATCTAATAATGCATCTGAAGCTTCAGTTGGTTTTCCTGTAGTTGTCATTTCCCAAATGTAAACTATGTTGATGATGTCACCTAATACATAGTTAATCTCTTTTTTCAAGTTTTTAACGCTTGCCATTTTTTTATCTTTAAAAATTATGTTACAAAATTAGAATAATATATTGACACCGCAATAGTTAAATTGAAATTTCAAGTAAAGTTGCTCTTCCTTCAAGTAAAAAATGAGTTACAGAAGCCGGAATTAGTATAGTTTGGCCTTTTACTAAAGAAAATAGTTCTCCTTCATGCGTAAGTGTACATTTTCCTTCCACACACATAAAAACAGTAAAAGCATCTTCTTTTTTTATCCAAGAATAAGAAGTAGACAACTGTAAATAATTTGTTTTAAAATAAACCGAATCTACAACAGTAACCAACTTGTTTTCAACAACATTGTCATACGTAACTTTAGATTTTGTAGTATTGTAATTTATAGCTTCAAGGGCTAAATCGGTATGTAGTTCTCTAGCGATTCCCTTATCGTCAACTCGTCCCCAATCATATAAACGGTATGTAATGTCGCTTGTTTGCTGAATTTCTGCCAATAATATGCCTGCACCTATCGCATGAATTGTTCCTGTCTCTAAAAAAAATACATCGCCTGTTTGTACGGGATATTCTTTTAATAATTCAGTAAGTGAATTAGTTTGCAAATGTGAAAGATAGTCTGTTTGGGTTGATTCTTTATTGAAGCCTACAATCAAACGAGCATTTTCATCAGCTTGCATAATATACCACATTTCAGTTTTACCAAAAGATTGATGTCTTTCCTGGGCCAATTGATCATTTGGATGCACTTGAATCGATAAATCTTCTTTAGCATCAATAAATTTAAACAATAAAGGAAATTGTTTCCCAAATTTTGACAGTACCTTCTCGCCTAACATAGCTTCTGGATACTCATCTATTAATTGAGTCAATGTTTTACCTTTAGCAGCGCCATTATTCACCACACTTATATCGTCGGAAACAGCTGATAGTTCCCAGCTTTCTCCCACATTTTTAGATACAGCAGATTTGTGAAGTACTGTTTGTAATTTAGTACCTCCCCAAATACGCTCTTTTAAAATGGGCGTGAATGATAGTGGATATAATTTCATGTTGTGTTATTCTTTTTGCAAAGCTTCTAATGCTTTATGAATATGGTGTTTTGCACGCATACTATCAAACACAAAGATAGCTTTTCCGTTTTTATCAAAAACATAGGTTACCCGACCTGGTAACAGTCCAAAAAATGCTGTTGGTACGCCAAATAATTTTCTAATTTTTTTATCCAAATCAGCAATAAGTGTAAAGGGTAACTGGTATTTTTCTTTAAAATGTTGATGTGTCACCGAGGAATCACTACTTATGCCTATAACAACTGCGCCCAAATCTTGAAAATCTTGATAGGCATCACGAAACGTGCATGCTTGTACCGTACAACCTGGCGTATTGTCTTTTGGATAAAAATAAATTACAGCCGGTTTTCCTTTCAAACTTGAACTATCAAAAAATTGATTATTTTGGTCTATACCTTGAAAATCAGGCAAAAAATCTCCTATTTGAATAGCCATTTATGCACCTTTATACGTTACAAAATTTCGAGGTGTTTCATACAAGACAACCTCTAATTCCAATTCCTTTGAAATATGTATTCTTAATTTATTCCAAATAACAACAGCTATGTGTTCGGCAGTTGGATTTAATTCTTCGAATTCTGGGACATCTAAATTCAAATTTTTATGATCAAATGCCTCTTCAACATGAATTTTTATCAAATCTGAAAGCACTTTTACATCGATTACAAAGCCCGTTTCTGGATTAATTGGTCCTGTTACACTTACAATCAATTCATAATTGTGTCCATGAAAATTTGGGTTGTTACACTTTCCAAAAACAGCATCATTTTGCTCCATAGTCCAATCTTTGCGATACAAACGATGTGCGGCATTAAAATGGGCTTTTCTACTTACAGTTACATTCATGATCGCTTTATTTTATTTCGGTTTCAAAATGATGATAAAATTCTTCAAAAATTATTTTAAACCATACCGTATAGAACTGAGGCTGATTTGCTATGTCTTGTTTTACCGCTTCGATACTCATCCATTTCCAATCTTCCACCTCATCTTTATTGATATCAGGCGTAGCATTAGAATAACCAATCATGACATGGTCTAATTCATGTTCAGTTAATCCATTATCAAAGGGAGCTTTATAGATAAAATGAAACATTTCTTTCAATTCAACTTCAAATCCCATTTCTTCTCGCAACCTACGTGTTCCAGCTTGTATATTTGTTTCTCCTTCTCGTTGATGACTACAACATGTATTTGTCCAAAGCAAAGGTGAATGGTATTTATGATGTGCACGTTGCTGCAACATGATTTCATTTTTATCATTTAAGACAAAAACTGAAAAAGCCCTATGAAGCACTGCTTTTTCATGTGCTTCAAGTTTATTCATAAGCCCAATGGGACAATCATTTTCATCCACTAATATAACTTTTTCTTCTATCACAGTCTTAAATTTTGTTGTAAAATTACAAAAAATACATTTAAATAGGGCTAGTTAAAACGAAAACAAGACTTTAACGCATTGTTAATAAATTTGGGTTGCGAATACCATAAATAATTGTATTTTTACCATTCGAAAATTTTAAGAATAAAATGGGTAAAATCATTGCAATTGCAAACCAAAAAGGTGGTGTAGGAAAAACAACTACTTCTGTTAATTTAGCAGCAGCATTAGGTGTTTTGGAAAAGAAAGTATTGTTAATAGATGCCGATCCACAGGCAAATGCTACTTCTGGATTAGGTATTGATGTAGAACAAGTTGAAATTGGAACGTACCAAATTTTAGAACATAGCAATGCCCCAGAAGAAGCCATAATAGGATGTTCGGCACCAAATGTTTCTGTAATTCCTGCACATATTGATTTAGTAGCCATAGAAATTGAGTTAGTTGATAAAGAAAATAGAGAATACATGCTTAAAGAAGCACTAAAAACTATTAAAGAAGCGTATGACTACGTAATCATTGATTGTGCACCATCTTTAGGCTTATTAACACTAAACGCATTAACCGCCGCAGACAGTGTGGTTATACCTATTCAATGCGAATATTTTGCCTTGGAAGGGTTAGGAAAATTATTAAACACAATTAAGAGTGTGCAAAAAATTCACAATCCTAATTTAGACATTGAAGGTCTTTTATTAACGATGTATGATTCGCGCTTAAGACTTTCAAATCAAGTAGTTGATGAAGTACAAAAACATTTTAACAATATGGTTTTTGATACTATAATTCAACGAAATGTAAAACTAAGCGAAGCACCAAGTTTTGGCGAAAGTATCATAAATTATGACGCAACAAGTAAAGGAGCTTCAAATTATATTAATTTAGCAGAAGAAATTATCAAGAAAAATAATTAATACAGATGACAAAAGCAGTAAAAAAACCTGTACTGGGAAGAGGATTATCAGCCCTTTTGAGTGACCCTTCAAATGACATAAAATCTGTTGAAGATAAAGGTGCAGATAAAGTTGTGGGAAACATTATTGAACTTGATATCAATACAATTGAAATTAATCCGTTTCAACCGCGAACTAATTTCAACGAAGAAACATTACAAGAATTAGCAAAATCAATTAAAGAAGTTGGTGTAATTCAACCTATTACGGTTCGTAAAATTGATTTTAATAAATACCAACTTATTTCGGGAGAACGCCGTTTACGTGCTTCAAAATTGATAGGTTTAGCTACCATTCCTACTTATGTAAGAATTGCAAACGATAACGAATCATTAGTAATGGCACTTGTTGAAAATATTCAACGTCATGATCTTGATCCTATTGAGGTTGCTATTTCATATCAAAGACTTATTGATGAAATAAATCTTACACAAGAAGAATTAAGTGACCGCGTGGGTAAAAAACGTTCAACTATTACCAATTACCTTCGTTTGTTAAAATTAGATCCAATTATTCAAACGGGCATGCGAGATGGTTTCATCTCTATGGGTCACGGAAGAGCACTAATTAACATTGAAAACTTAGATGTTCAAAGTGATATTTACCATAAAATCATTACTCAAAATCTCTCTGTAAGAGAAACTGAGGCTGTTGTAAAAAAATACCAAGAAAGTTTAAAACCAAAAACTTCTAAATCAGCCGCTTCAAAATCATATGCTATTTCGGTACAAGAGAAAAAAGCAATTGCAGATTTTTTTGGTGCAAAAATAGCCGTTGATGTTACTTCTAATGGTAAAGGTAAAATTACTATTCCTTTTCATTCCGAAGAAGATTTCAATAGAATCATTAAATTAATTCAATCTTAAGTGAAATTTTTAATACATATCATTTTATTTTTTTGCGTAAGTTGGCAAACCCTTCATGCACAGACTAAAGATGAATTAAAAATTACAACAAAAAAAGAAGTTAAAGATTCAATTAATCCATTAGCACCTTCAAAAGCAGCTTTTTATTCAGCTCTTTTACCTGGATTAGGTCAAGCGTATAATAAGAAATATTGGAAAATACCCATTGTCTTTGCTGCAATAGGTACAGGTATCTATTTTATTGTTGATAACAACACAAAATACACCAGTTATAGAAATGAATATAAAGCAAGACTTCTAGGAACAAACAATACAGCTGATCCAAATTTTGGCAGATTGTCTACAGAAAGTGTGATTAGGGGTCAAAAATTTTATCAAAAAAATAGAGACTTATCCATTTTAATTACTGCAGGTTTATACATTTTAAACATTATAGATGCTAATGTAGATGCTCATTTACTTCAATATAATGTAAGTGATGACCTAACCTTAAAACCACAAATTAATCAAAATTTCTTAACCAATAAACACGAAGTAGGTTTGTGTTTAAGCTATCAATTTTAACAAAAATTTAATTAACAATTTTGTTTGTAATACTACTTATCAATAGTTTTAAATCATAGAAAATGAAAATTGCATTATTAGGATACGGAAAGATGGGAAAAGTAATTGAAAAAATTGCTTTAGAACGCGGACATCAAATTGTGCTAAAAAAAGGGAGTGATAGCTCTTTTGAAGGCCTTTTAAATGCTGACGTAGCAATTGATTTTAGTATTCCTAGTGTGGCAGTAACAAATATTTCAGAGTGCTTAAATAATTCAATACCTGTAGTTTGCGGCACAACTGGTTGGTTAGCTGACTATGAAAAAATGGTTGCTTTATGTAACGAAAAGAATGGAAGTTTTATTTATGGATCTAATTTTAGTTTAGGTGTCAATATTTTTTTTG
>NZ_CALFIG010000287.1 GCF_937876455.1 uncultured Flavobacterium sp. | reverse complement strand
TCTATCAAACTCAAGTTTCAACTAACGGAGCCACTGAGTTAAAAGCAATTGAACAAGAAAACAACAGAAACAATCATAATATTTCAACAAGAGCAAGTAAATATTTTAGCAAAATAAAATCTAATATTACACTAAATGCTACTTTCAATCTTCAAAATTTTCAACAATTAGTAAACAACAATTTAACAGCTATAAAAAATCAAAACTTGACAATTGGTAATAAAATTGATACAGATATTACTGACAAGATTAATGTTGAATATCAAGCTAACTGGACATTTTCAAAGAATAAAACTCAAAATCAAGAAAACCCAACAGTAACCCAACAAAGTCATATTCTTAATTTAAACATTTATCCAGCTAAAAATCAATATTTTGCAATAAAATCAGAATACATCAATAATAATTTATTTACAGAAAGAACAGAAAATATATTCACAGATTTAATTTATAGATATACATTAACAAAAAATAAAATAGATTTAGAATTCCAATTATCAAATCTTTTTAATACAACAAATTATAGAACTATAAATATTAACGATTTTAGTTATGTAGAAACAAATTTTAATTTAAGGCCAAGACAAGCGCTATTCAAAGTAAGATTTACGTTATAAATAAAACGTTTTTAAATAATTATTTTACCCATAATTAATTTGTGTTAAATAATTTTAACTACTATTCTTTAAAACAATTAATAATAAATTAAAAAAAAGCCAAATCATACGACTTGGCTTTAATCTTTTTTAACCCAAATGTCACCACTCCCAACATTTCGGGATAGATCTAAACTTATTTTTGAGCTCCTTATGTAAGCTTATACGAAGTAACGAAAACCTAAAATCAACTACCGCTCCATTGATAACTAAGATAACAGTTTTGGCAATAGCATATGAGGAAATATTGGGTAAAATACTTAAAAATTTACCTTTTTAAACCGAATCGCTTATTTATTAAAATTTGCCATGATATCCATTGAAAAACACAACTAAAACACCGTAAAAAAAAATCAAAAACACCGTAAAATGAAACAAAAAATAAAAAATAAATTGCCACATACAAAACAAAAATACCCCACTTTGTCTCCCTGACAACAGAAGGGTCACATAATCTAAAAAACAAAAATCATGAACAAAATTATCATAATCATCGTCATCGCATTCCTAACAACAACAGTAAATGCTCAAGAAAAAAAATCAAAAACCTACAACCAATCCCGTAGCGCAGAAACTGGCAGATACGTCACCAACAAAGAAGCCAAAGCCAACCCAAGCACAACCTACACCACAAAAAGAAGAAGATAAAACCATTAATAGTGTGTAAAATTATAGATATAAACAAGTTAGTTGTTATATGAAAACAATATTAGTTTAATGAATCAAAATAATTAAAAAGAAAAAACAAGTGAGTACATATATTATTAGTTATGATATGGCTGAAGGTGGAGATTATTCAACCCTTCATTATGCTATCAAGTCATACGGAACATGGGCACATATAACAGAATCGACATGGGCTGTTGTAACTGAAAAGACGCATGAAGAATTGAGAGATCATATTGGTAGTTTTTTGCCTACAGGAAGTAGAGTTGTGGTAATAAAATCAGCTTCTGTTGGAGCGTGGAGAAACGTAATATGTTCAAATGAGTGGTTAAAGAAAAACCTTTAAATCCGTATTTTTTATGAACGAATTAGAAAATAAATCAACAGAAGCAGAAGTTAAAGGAGGAAAAATAGTTGAAGCAAAAAAATCAACTAAAGAAAGTTTAACCGATGAGAAAGGTCCGAAAATAAGAATGGGAAAAGTTGACTCATTAACCATATATGAAATTAGTGAAGGAGAATTAGAAATAATAGAAAGAGGATCTCCAAATTCTACTTTTTTAAATTTTGCAATTTTTCTTACATCAATTGCAACATCATTTTTTGTTACTCTTCTTACAATTGACTTAAAAGGCAAACAAAATCTATTTATCATTTTTAATTTGATAACAATTGTTGGATTTTTACTTGGTATATTTTTGTTAATCATTTGGTGGAGATCAAAAAATGATATTGATGTAGTTTTGAAAAAAATTAAAGAGAGAGTTGCTTAAGGTTATAATTACAAAGCCTCAGATCATAAGCTATTTCCATAGCGTGATAACTAAACAAAATCAAGAATAAATTATGAGATTTTTACTTTTTTCTATTCTTTTTACAATTTGTTCAAATGGACAAAATAAACTTTCAGAGCCTTCTCAATTCATACAAAGTTCCTCATACGTTCAAATCAATATGGATGAAACAGAAAAAGCAACATTTCGATCAGGGATGGGGGAATCAGTAGACTTTTACCCTTGTCAAATCATTGATTTAAAAACAAACAATAAAATCAAATTTAAATCACAATATATATCTAAAGACGACTTTGGAAAGCAAGCGCCGGACGAACCAGACTCGGCTTGATGTCCTGTATAAATATACATAAATATAAATACATACATACACATATATATATATATACCTATGTTTCGAAGTTTTTATCAATAATATTAGTATGAAAAGGCGAATAAGACTCAAAAGCTTTATTAATTTTAATTAGCATATTATTATGATTATTATGTAAATTAATTAAATTT
>NZ_CALFIG010000286.1 GCF_937876455.1 uncultured Flavobacterium sp. | reverse complement strand
TGCCAATCGTTTTCTTGGTTTTTATTTTCGGGCTGTTTTAACTTCATGTCTTTTTCCATATAAATAATGGTCATCACTTTTCGCATATCATTTGTAATATTTGCACCCGCTCTATGAAAAACCCATCCTGAATGAAAACTTATTTCGCCAATATCAAACGGTTCAATCACGTGTTTAAAATCGGTTACTTTGAGTTTTTTATCAATAAATTGTTCGCTTTCATCGCCAATTTCTAATTCACGACCTTCGATTATTGTGTGGCTTCCTGCACTAAATTCTAATGGTCCCATTTCAAGTGGAGTAACTTGTAAGGGTATCCAAGCGGTAATTGTTTTGTCTGAATGTAATGGCCAATAGTATTGATCAGCGTGCCAAGGTGTAATGCCACCTCCCGCTTCTTTAAACAAGGCTTGATCGTGGTATAATCTTACACCGTTCACTTGCATGAGTTCTGATGCAATTTTTGCAATTCGTGTGCTAAATACCAATTCCTTAATGATTGGATTTATTACCCATAAATTGAATAATTGTAGAAATGCTTTTCCGTAGGTGCTTCGATCTTCTAAAGCCGTTTTTTCAGTATTCAATAGTGCAATTTGCTCGGTAAGTATTGTGTTGAAATAGGCTACTGTTTCCTTATCCAAAACATTCTTTAATTTAATAAACTTATTTGAAGCATAAAAATCAATTTGCTCTTGATTCAAGGTGAAATTTTCATTAAGTTTTTCTGCTATTTTTTTTGGAATACTTGGCATAGGATTTTATAATTTATAATCAATAGTTTTTTACAAATATATAGTTGTATAAATGGTTAGTTTTATCTTATTTTGTCTAATTTTAATACTATATTGAATAGTTGTAACTTTTTTCACAACAAAATTTACTATATACTATAATGAAAGCGATTTTAGAAGATATTAAAATAAAAAAGGGTAGGGCTAGTTTTTTTGCCTATACCTATCAAGTGCCTTATTTTGAATTCAAATGGCATTACCATCCAGAATATGAATTGACTTATATTGTAAAGGGAAGTGGATATAGGATAGTTGGCAATACCTATGAATATTTTAAGGAAGGAGATTTGGTTTTATTAGGTAGTAATTTACCCCATACTTGGACAGGTAAATCCAATCAACAAGAACATTCAGAAGCCATAGTTATCCAATTTCCAAGTGAAATGATACATTCCTTATTAGCATATGAAGAATCGGAATACATTTATAAAATGCTTAAGGATTCTGCAATGGGTTTAAATTTTATATCTACAAATGAGATTGTTAACAAAATGGAGATAGTGCTTTCCTCAAATGGATTTGAAAAAATAATTAATTTGATAGCATTACTTAATGATTTATCAAAAGTAGCATACAGACTAATTTCTCCTAACTCATTTCATACCATTGTTTCCAAAAAAAATGAAAATAAAATTAATAAAGTATGTTTGTATATTCAGCATAATTTTAATAGCAAAATTACCTTAAAACAAGTTGCCGAATTAATTCACCAAACAGAAAGTAATTTTTGTAAATTTTTTAAAAAAGCCACAGGAATTACTTTTTCAGATTATGTCAATGAAATTCGTATAAATGAAGCATGCCGGTTGTTAGTTCAAACAGAAAAATCAATTAATCAAATAGCATTTGAGTGTGGTTTTGAAAGTATTAGTTATTTTAACCGTGTTTTTTTATGCAAAAAAAAAATGACACCATCAATATATAGAAAATATCATTAAAGTCAAATCAGTTGCAAACCAAATAATAAAAAATAATTTGGGAAGTATAATTTAAAATTAAAAAATCGCAATAACTTAATAAGTAAGTAATTACGATTTTTTTAAAGTGGAGTCGGAGAGAATCGAACTCTCGTCCAAACAAGCCATCAATAAGCTTTCTACATGTTTAGTTTTTGATTCAATTTTCGACAAAAAGCAAGGCCAAAAACAGCCACTTTTTGCTTAGCTTTATCAATGTCAAAATGGATTTAAAGCGTTACCATTTCTAGGTTTACTTTTACGGTTCTCCTATATCAAACGCCATAAACCAAGGCTGTTGAGGAAAATCTAGCTTCCCGACCTGGTCGGGACTAGGCAAATCTTACTATAATTCAGATTAAGCAGCTAAAGCGTAATTATTTTCGCCGTTTATAAGTGTGTATTCTTGATATTTACGAGCCAAAAATACAATGCTCGACATGCTTACTTGTCAATGCCACTCGCTGTCAAAACCAGTCGACCCCGTAGTTGCCTAAATGCATATAGCAAAACAGATGCAAAGGTACTATTTTAATAGTATTTTAAAAACTTTGTGTTCGCCTTTTTTTGAAGTAACCCTAAAAAAGTGTAGCGTTTAAGACTCAAAAATGTTATATTTGTAACTTAAAAGACCCTAAATATGAAATTTGGAATTATTAAAGAACGTAAAAATCCACCAGATAGGCGTGTTGTGTTTTCACCAGAAAAATTACTGGAATGTAAAACTAAGTTTCCATTAGCCGATTTCATGGTTGAAGTCTCACCAATCAGAATTTTCAAAGATGAAGACTATCAGCAGCTAGGTTTTCAAGTTGCCGAAGACGTATCTTCATGTGATGTGTTATTAGGGGTAAAAGAAGTACCTGTAGAGGCTTTAATTCCAAACAAAAAATATTTCTTTTTTTCGCATACCATTAAAAAACAAGCTTATAATAGAAAATTATTACAAGCTGTTTTAGATAAAAATATCGAATTGTATGATCATGAAACGATTGTAAATTCAACGAATAATCGACTTATAGGCTTTGGCCGTTATGCAGGTATTGTAGGAGCATATAATGGTATAAGAGCTTTTGGTTTAAAGTTTGAATTGTTTCATTTGCCAAAAGCAGAAACATTAGCAAATCAAGCCGCTCTAGTGGAGCAATTAAAAAAACAAATTTACCCAAACATTAAAATTGTGCTTACGGGTTCTGGAAAAGTCGCACATGGCGCCAAAGAAATGTTGGATGCTATGAAGGTAAAGCAAGTTTCGGTTGAAGACTATTTAAGCAAAACGTTTGCGCAACCTGTTTATACCATTATTGATGTATTGGATTATAATAAAAGAATAGACGGTCAAGTTTTAGGTAAAGCAGATTTTTATACATATCCTGAATCTTATGTTTCTGATTTTGAACGATTTGCTGAAGTTTCTGATGTTTTTATGGCCGGTCATTTTTACGGAAATGGTGCTCCAATTATTCTGACAAAAGAAATGTTGGCTTCTCCTGCTTGTAAGTTAAAAGTGGTCGCTGATATTTCATGTGATATTGACGGTCCAGTAGCTTGTACACTTAGAGCAAGTACAATTGCCGAACCATTGTATGGTTATTTACCAAGCGAACATAAAGAAGTAGATGTTTTTCATCCGGGAGCCGTTGTAGTAATGGCAGTAGATAATTTACCTTGCGAATTGCCTCGTGATGCAAGTGAAGGCTTTGGCGAAATGTTTTTACAGCATGTAATACCCGCTTTTTACAATAACGATACAGACGGAATTTTGGAAAGAGCCAAAATTACTGAAAACGGAAAATTAACCCCCCGTTTTGCCTATTTACAAGATTATGTAGACGGCAAAGAGTAGTTTTTTTGAAGCATTAAAGGCCTTTATAGTATCTGTTTACCATATATCCAGCTGTCCGTTTTATTTTTTAAATTACATTTAAAAAGATGCCACTTCCATCTGGGCTAGTAGTAATCTATATACCTTTTGAATCCTGATTTATCAGGATTTTTTTTAGTTGTTGTGTCTTTTAATAGTGCTATAAAAACTATACAATACTTTTTTTATTAAAATATTGTTCTAAATTTGAAAACATAATAATCAAACTAACCAAAAAATTAATATGAATTCAAACCAACAAACCAATTACCCAGCATTGTATACGCTTATTACAGTGTTTTTCTTTTGGGGTTTTATTGCAGCAGGAAATAGTATTTTTATTCCTTTTTGTAAAAGTTACTTTTCGTTAGATCAGTTTCAATCTCAATTAGTCGATTTTGCTTTTTATACGGCTTATTATGTGGGTGCATTACTTTTATTTGCATTAGGAAATGGATCAGGAAAAGATATTGTAGGATCTTGGGGGTATAAAAAGAGTATCGTATATGGCTTGTTATTTTCTGCTTTAGGAGCAGGAGCTATGATTGTAGCTGTAGAAGCTAGTATTTACGCGGGTATGTTAATGGGCTTGTTTATTGTAGCCTTAGGTTTTTCTTTGCAACAAACCGCTGCTAATCCTTTTGCTATTCTATTAGGTGATCCAAAAACAGGTGCAAGTAGAGTAAATTTAGGTGGTGGAATTAATTCGTTTGGTACAACAATTGGACCTATCGTAGTGGCATTAGCTTTATTTGGAACTGCTGCTTCGGTATCAGATGAACAAATAAAAGCCTTAGAATTAAACAAAGTAGTATTACTCTATGTGGGTGTAGGTGTATTGTTTTTGGCTGCCGCTGCTTTATTTTTCTTTTCAAAAAAAGTACCAGCAGGTGTATCTGATGAACCTATGGAAAAGGCAAATAAAGCCTTACGTACATTAATTGTCATGACGGTATTGTTAGCGGTTATGTTTACACCTATATTTCAAAGTTATAAAAGTGCGGAAGCCTTAAAAATTGAAAAATTAGAAAAAGCAATCACAGCATTTGAAAAAGCAAATAAAGAAATACAAAATCCTGTTCTCTCTTTTGAGGGGCTTATTGCCGCAAAAAAAGCTGAAGTAAAAGCATTAAAAGAACCCCTTGAAAAATCGAGAATGTTATGGCTTACAGGTGCTTTAGCAGTAGTTATTGGTGGTATTTTACTCTCTTATGTATCCGCTCAAAAAAAAGCAACAGGATGGGGAGCTATGCAATACCCTCAGTTAGTATTGGGTATGTTGGCCATTTTTGTATATGTAGGCGTAGAAGTGGCAATAGGGAGTAATTTAGGTGAATTATTAAAATTAAAAGAATTTGGTAGTTTACAATCGTCAGATATTGCACCTTATATTTCGATGTATTGGGGGAGTCTCATGATTGGTAGATGGGCTGGTGCAATCAGTGTTTTTAATTTAAAAGGAGGCAAAAGAACAATTGCATTAATTATAATTCCTTTGGTTGCCTTTGGTATTATTATAGGCGTAAATAGCATTTCTGGAAAAGATATGAAACCTCTTTATTATTATGTAATTTGTGTTGTGGCTCAAATTGTAGCTTTCTTTTTAAGTAAAGATAAACCAGCTCGAACATTAATGATTTTTGGCTTGTTTGGTTTAGTTGCAATGCTTATAGGTTTATTTTCGGTAGGTACGGTTGCTATTTATGCCTTTTTAGCAGGTGGATTAGCATGTAGTATCATGTGGCCAGCAATATTTAGTTTATCTATTATTGGATTAGGAAAATATACGTCTCAGGGTTCAGCTTTTTTAATTATGATGATTTTAGGAGGAGGTATTATTCCGCCTATTCAGGGTAAATTATCAGATATAATTGGGATTCATCAATCGTATATTGTAGCTGTAATTTGTTTTGCTTATTTAACGTTATTTGCTTTTTTAGTAAAAGGTTTATTAAAGAAACAAAATATTGATGTGGACGCTATTGAATTAGAAGGAAGTCATTAAACTAAAATACAAGTTAAAATAAAAAACTCCGACAGTTCAATTTGTCGGAGTTTTTGTTTTTTATTTATTCCATTCAATCTTTCTTGAAAAGTACATTACGGCTGCTAAAATCGTAAATAATCCTATGCTGCCTACTAATAGAGCATAATCTTCTAATTGAATAATTACAAAGATAAATGTATATAATACGGTTAAAGATATACCAATGAAAAGTGGAAATTTTTTATCTTTTAATATTGAAATTGAATATAACGAAATCATTGCTATTACTGAACTCGCAGCAATAAAATACGCAAATGTAAAACTACTGTGTTCCGTGATGGAAATCAAAAGTGTATAAAACATTATTAAAGCAATACCTATCATTGAATATTGAAAAATGTGAATATTAATTTTGCTTATTGATTGAATTAAAAAGAAGATTAAAAAGGTTAATCCAATTACTAAAAAACCATATTTACTTACTCGTTCATTTTGTTGATATTCATCAATTGGCGTTATGAAATCAGTTGCAAAAGCATAATTAGATAAATCGGGTAAGGATTCAAAATATTTTTGAGCAAAAGGTCTGTTAAAATGTAAAATTTTCCAATTTGCTTTAAATCCATTGTCATTAATTTCTCTAGAAATAGGAGAGAAGTTTCCGTTGAAATTTGGAGAATTCCAATCAGAAGTCATTTTTGTTTCAGTTATTTTTCCCACAGGAATGATCTTTATTTGATTACTTCCATTGAATGAAATATCAAAATTGAATTTAGTTGAACTGGGTAATGACTTAAGGTTAAATAGATTAGATTCTAATGTTTCTAGATTAACATTATCATTTGAATTTACAGGCTCGAATTTAAGATTTTCATTTCCAATTTTAATATTAACTTCATCTTTTAGACTTTTTAAATTTGTTGTATGAATAATAATTTTGGATTGATTCCAATAAATATTTGTCTCTGGAATATTTTGTGTTTGAAAATTAGGCTGTATAAAATTTCCATTAAAATTCATTTTTGTAGAAAAAACATTTGACTTATATATGCCTCTTTCTAATGGTTTTTCCATTTTTGCATTTATGTCAGCTTTAAGGATTTCTGGAAAAAAGTAGGCAAAGTTTGTTTTTCCTGAAATTGGATTTTTATAAGGAACTTTTAAAATAGGCCCGTAAAGATAAATGCTACCTCCCCATTTTGATGTTGTTTCTGCAATAACTTCTTTTTGTCTCATACTTCGTTCACTTATTAAATCCTGTACAAAGAATAAAGGAATTAATAATACAAATGTTAGCATTCCAACCATCATCATTTTTGCGGTTGTTGTTTTAAAAAATGATTTGTTTTCTGTTTGATTTTCCATGTTAATAGAGTTTAAATTAATAATATAAAAGTACTTTGAATTTCAAAGTTAATTTGTAAAAAAATAGAGTTACGTTTTTTTAATTAATTTTTCAAGTGCATCAATATGTGCAGTAAAGGCTTGTCTTCCTTCTTTAGTGGCGCTATATTTTGTATTTGGTTTTTTGCCAATGAACTGTTTATCAATTTGAATGTAATTTTCTATTTCTAGTGCTTTTGTGTGTGAAGCTAAATTACCATCGGTTACACCTAAAAGTTCTTTTAATGTATTAAAATCGGCATTTTCATTAACCATCAAAACCGACATAATTCCTAAACGAATTCGATGATCAAAAGCTTTGTTAATATTTTGTATGATATTGAGCATTTAAAATAGTCTAAAAGTGGGTGATATAAAGGTTATAAGTTTTGTTAGGATGTAATAAATTAATACAATGATGATTCCGTAAACTAAACAAAAAGGATAGCCAAAAATATAAAATTGATTTGTTCCATTGTCAGTGATGATATTTAATTCTAATTGTTCATATTCATATGTATATTCATTTCCTTCAATCTTACCATTTTTATTTAAATCAAATTTTCTTACTTCTTGTTTGTCTTTATATTCAGAATATTTTAAAGATAAAGCGAAAATTAAAAATAAACTGATTGATGATATTGTAATTATTTTAAAGTAGCTTATTTTTTTCTTTCTTAGCCAATAAATGCAAAAAAGAAAAAGTACACTCAAACCAATCAAAAAATACATACTACTTTCTCTCGTATTTAAAATACATTAAGCTTCCGTATAAAATATGGCATACTCCAAAACCTAAAGCCCAAAATAATAAACCATAACCTAAAAACCAAGTAGATAGCATTCCTAAGGTAATCATTGTAATTCCTAAATAACGCACATCACCTAACGTATATTTACTTGCATTAACACAAGCTAATCCGTAGAATATTAGGGTTAGAGGAGCTATAAGTCCAAAAATGTTTTTTTCAATTAAAAAAATAATAAAAAATCCACCAGTTGCTAATGGAATCATAAAATTGATAACTAATCTTTTAGATGCGGTGTTCCATACATTTTCATTGCTTTTTCTTGCTTTTCGAATGCTAAAACCAATACCAGATAAAATTGAAAGTGTTAAAACAGAAATTGCAATTAATAACAAACGAACTATTGCTTCATATGAAATGATTAAATCACGGTATTCACCCATTGTTGAAGTGTCAAAGTAAATAGTTTTATAAGCTAAATACGCACCAACTAACGCATAAACACCTGCTAAAATTCCAGATAAACCACTTAATGAAATAAAACGTGTTGATTTATTCATTAAGCTTTTGATTTCAGAAATGTCATTAATATATTTTTCGTTATCCATAATTAAAGTACTTTGAAATACAAAGTTAAAAATATTTTTTTATTCAACAAAATTTTTGACTAAAAAAAAACGTGATAAGTCAAATTATCACATTTTTTTTTAAAAGTTTGGGTATATTAAATTTTAAAAATACCACCTACACTAATCACTCTTTGTAAAAACCAGAAATGCTGAGAAGCTTTGTCAATATCTTCTTGGTAAGTAGTTTGAATGCTATTCATGTTGATGTACCCACCTTTAACTTCAGTTTGAACGAAAAAATATTTGAAAAAGTCAAAATCGAAACATTCAAATGCATTTTTAGAATACTAGACTCAGATGGTG
>NZ_CALFIG010000285.1 GCF_937876455.1 uncultured Flavobacterium sp. | reverse complement strand
TGCAAGATAAAGAAATTGATTTTATAAAAATACCTTTCTAATGGAAACAGTAACAATACCAAAGCCGAGCGACCTAATGGTTAACGGCAACTTAAAAAAACGGGCTACTTTAAAAAAGTGGTTAGAAATCGAAAAGGCTAAAGTTTTTAACGAAGATTTAACGATTAAGGACTTCGGCATTAAATACACTAACGAAAAAGGGGAGTATATTATACCATGACCATAAGCGAATTAGAAAAAGATAAAAAAGAAGTTCCTTTTTCAAGTGGAACGGGAGCGATGATGTGGTATTCAAATAATTGTGAACGCTGCACAAGGGCTTGGTTTGCAAAAGACTGCAACTGGCCGAAAGAATCCACGATGCGAGATTATGTAAGTAGTGGTAAATACTGTATTTTACAATACTTTATTGACATAGGTTTTGCTTTTTCAGAAGTGCCTACTACTGTTATAGATGTAATTGGACGCAACGAACACGGGCATATAAAAGACAGTTGCATGTTGTTTACCGATGATGAAAATGACGGATACAAAGCACCTAAACGACCTAAGCCAACGCCTGACAATCAAATGGTATTGCCGTTTATTTTAGAAGATTACAAAGTAGAGAAAAAAGAATTTGCATGAAAACCTCCAAAGCAGACACATGGTTCTCTCGTTTCATCCGTTTAAGAGATGCAACTGAATCTAACGGAAAAAGTATTGCTGTCAGGTGGGGATTAAATGTACTTCTGCCTCACGATAGCACAAAAGTTAATTAGAAGTACAATTGCTGAATTTGGCACGTCTGCCCCACTTGCAGCAATACAATGTTATAGGCAGGCACAAATACAATTAGTTATGTCAGAAGAGACAAAAACACAATCAGTAGGAGAAGCAAGGGTAAGAACAACTTTTAACCCAAGCCAAACAGATTTGGTAGCACAAATCAAACAGAAGTCAGCAGAGTTAATCAACTTATGCGAAGAGCTTAAAAGTAAAGATGGTCGTTTGGCTTCTTTGGCTCAAACATCCTATGAAGAAGCGGCTATGTGGGCAGTGAAGGCTGCAACCGCTTAAAAGTTGTTGTGGGTGGCACTGGCTGTGAGTTCGGTCAGTGCTTGCCTATAACGTTTTGCGGCTTGCCGAAGTGCCGCATAGCAGAAACTTCGGATTTGAGCAGGAACTTTCTTGCGGCATTTTGGCAAACCGCTGTTATAGGCAGTAGGGATTTTTAGCACAAATGTTTAATAGAAGCATTAAAGAAAAAAAGAAAAAATGCGAAGCGAGGGGAAAATATATCACGATGATTGGATGAATAACGGATTGCCTGATAAATCGGTGCAACTGATTATTGCAGAAAATAAATTTTGCCTTTAAATAAATAGTATGTATCTTTGTAAAAGTTAAAAACATAAAAGCAATGATAGAAATAAGCGATTTACAAACAGGGAAAGCAGCAGAATATTTAGTTTGTGCTGACTTAATATTAAAGGGATACATAGCATATCCAAGCGAACAAGGATTGCCTTATGATGTAGTATTAGATAATGGCAAAAACCTTATTAAAATACAAGTAAAGGCAACAAGGGGATTTAAACGATTAAATAATAGTTCAGAGAAAAATCCATTTTACCTTTTCAATATTGGAATGAATGGCAAAAATCATAAACGAAAAGAATATAGTAAAAGCGATGTAGATGTATTTGCTATTGTGGCATTAAATACTTACGAGATAGGATACCTTAAAAATAATGATGTAAAAACATCAATGAACTTTAGGGTATCAGAATTTAGAGGAACTTATGCTAATGAAAATAGAGCATTGTTGAAATTGAAATGTATTCAGATGAGAAAAGAAGGAATAAGTGTTAGTAAAATAGCAACAGAATTAAATATAAACGAGCATACCGTTTATAAATATTGTGATGAAAAAAATAAAATAACATTACACGGAAAAGAGGGTAAATATTTAACAGATTACAAAATTGATGATGTGTGGACGAAATAAACAAGATACACCACAAAGATTGGATGTTAAATGATTTACCAGACAAGTCCGTAAATCTAATTTTGGCAGACCCACCATATTACAAAGTAAAAGGCGAATTTGACTTTGTTTGGAAAACTTTTGACGATTACCTGCAAGATGTCGAACGCTGGGCAATAGAATGTAAAAGAGTTTTAGCTGACAATGGAACGCTTTATTGGTATGGAGATGCTAAAAATATTGCCTATGCTCAAATTATATTTGATAAGCATTTTAACCTACTAAATAATTTGGTATGGGAAAACACAAATGACCATAAGCAACAAATCCGATTTAATACCGATTTGCGAACATTTGCACCGCTTACTGAAAGATTACTGATGTATAGCAATGAAACGTATAATTTAACGCAATGTGTTTATCATATTAGGGATTATATCAGAGCAGAAATAACAAAGGCAAAAGGTAAAATAGTATTAAAAGAAGTAAACGAGGCTTTGGGAACTGCTACAAATGGCGGTGGAGTTGCTTCGGCTTGTTTAAGTTTAGATAAAGCAGAACCAACGATGCTGACCAAAGAAATGTATGAGAAGTTGCAAAATTGGTGTTATCCTTATTTACGCAAGGAATATGAAGTGCTACGCAAGGAATATGAAGTGCTACGCAGACCGTTTAATAACGAAAGGCATTATGGTGATGTGATTAGAATACCAAACTATGAAACTGGAAACCACGAACACGACACGCCAAAACCCGAAAAACTAACAAGGGAAATAATACTAATAAGTAGCAGACCAAACGACCTTATTTTAGTTCCTTTTGCTGGAAGTGGTACAGAGTGTGCAATGGCAATAAAAGAAAATAGAAACTTTATAGGATTTGAAATAAACGAAAAACACGTTAATTATGGAAATAAACGAACTGATAATATTAAGGCTCAACCGTCTTTGTTTGCGGTTTCGTAGTATTGCCCATAACGACTCACGGCTTGGCGAGGTTGTGGGCTTTGAAAAACTATCGCTCAAATTTATTATTAACGTTAAATAGAATTACAAATGAACAATTTAGAACAAAAGCCACAATCTTGCCAAACCGATGTTATAGGCAGTCCTAATCAATTAGAGCCTATTTTAGCATTAATAACACATCAAGGCGATTTAGGTAAAAATGAATGGTACGAAGTTGTTTACTTTTTTGAAAAGTGGTGTTCCTATGCAGGAAGCAAAACTTTTGAAGATGGAGAACAAGTTGTTAAATGGAAGTATGCGAAGGATTGCATATAACATCCGTTTCCCGCAATTCGCAAATCTTACCTATTCGTACAGATTCACGCATATAAATAATTGTT